>NZ_JBWMAX010000090.1:0-1604 GCF_056521385.1 Rhodoferax sp. RT5P35
GCGGCAGGCCCTTGTCGACCAGATAGGACCTGACCGCGTCGGCGCGCGCCTGGCTCAAGGCCAGGTTGCTGGCACGCAGGCCCTTGTCGTCGGTATGGCCGATGATCTCCACCTTGCGGTCTTTGAGTTTTTGCAGGGCGACAGCCATTTCGTCCAGGATGCCTTTGCCCGCCGGGGTCAGGTTCACCTGGCCGCTTTCGAACTCGACAATGCGGTTGCCCAAGGTGCTGTCCAGCATGCCTTGCTCGGATGCAGAGACCCGCAGGCCATTGGCCACGGTGTAGGTGGGGTTCAGGCTGGTGGCGATCTCGCTGGCGATTTGCTGGCGTTGCGCCTCGTTGGAGACCTCGCCCTGCAGGCCCACCGCGGTGCCGTCGATCTTGAGCTGGCCGCGGCTGATCAGCTTGAGGTTGGGGCCGATGAGCTTGCCGACATGGCTGCTCCAGTTGGGAGGCATGACCACCGCGCCAATCGCAATCTGGTCCACCACTTTATCGGCACCGTACAACTCCCGCAGTCTGGCCAGCACGCTGGCCTTGGTGGCCTCGTCGGGCACGGTGCCGGTTACCAGAACCTGGCCGGGGGTCGGCGTGGCCACGGGGGGGGCCACCGTCTGCGCCGCCGCAGACAGTGAGACAAGTAACAGGGAAATCCACAAACAACGCATGGCGTCAGGCTCCAATAAACGCTTCACAGAACGAGTCGTGCGCTGATTTCAGGGACAGGTCGGGCAAGGCCAGGTAGCTGGACAACTTGCTCGCGCCGTAGTCGCCCGCCAGCTGTTCTTCAATCCAGTCGGCGGCATCGAGGGTGATGTGCTGCTCGTCGCCCACCGCCGGGTCGATGATGGCGTGCAAGGTACGCGCCGAGGCCCCCCCAAAACCCAGCACCATGCTCGGCTTGCCGTGCACCGAGGTGAGGAACAAGGCCAGTTCGAAGTCGGCCCGCTGCAAAAATGGGGCAATCAAATGCATCCAGAAGGTGGCCACCAGGGGCCGGTACATGGCATCGGTTGGCAAGGGCAGCACCAGGCTTTTTTCCAGGCGGCTGGAGCTGCTGGCCATCACCGGCTGCAGCAAAATTCCCAGGGCCAGGATCAACTGGCGGGCGTTGCCGGTAAAGCCGGATTGCGCCAGCAGTGCGTTCAGCCCGGCGATGGTTTGCATGTCCATGAAATCGGCAAAAGCCGCGTCATAACCGGTGGTGTTGAGCTCCAGATCCACCGTGGTGGCGGCCAGGCTTTGCAGTGCCAGAGCGGGGTCTGGCGCGCCCAGTACCTGGGCTGTATGCAGCTCCAGGCGGGTCCACAGGCGCGACAACACCATGGGGCTGCGCTTCACGAAGTGGACCGGCTGCTCCACGTCCATGGTGGCCATCGACAAGAACGGAAAACGCCGCTGGGCCATATCGGTGCTGGCGCACAGATGGCCCGCGATGGCGCGCTTGCTGCGGGGCCCCATGAACACAAAATGCAAGGGCCGCATGCTGTCGTAGATCAGCTTCCAGCGCGGATCGGCCGACAGCATCTCCATGGTTTGCGCCAGCCATTGGTCCAGCAGGCTGATCAGGGTGCTGTTGTCAGTGGCCTTGATGAAATCGCCACG
>NZ_JBWMAX010000091.1:0-1603 GCF_056521385.1 Rhodoferax sp. RT5P35
CACCCAGCAGATGGGTTTCGCGGGTAAAAGCGGCGCTGCGGCCATTCAGGCTCAGCACTTCGTCCAGAACCGCCTTGACCTCTTGTGTCACATCCATGAGAACCCCTGTTGTGTTGTTAGCAACTGCACCCCCAAGATGGCAGCGTCCTCCTGGCAGGAGGGGCGACCCGTGGCCTGGCATATCCGAGGCACGGGTGGTGGCGGCTAGTGAGAAGGCCGCATTTTAGGATGGGTGCCTGCCGCTTTGGTCTGGAGGCCCCTGTGCGATACTTTTAACGGTTGTTTTTGGCGCTTTTCCCTCTTTTTTCTTGCGTGACCCCTATGCGTGAATCCACACTTTTGCATGAACTCATTGCCTGTGCCGCCCAGCGTGCTCCGCAAAACCGTGCGCTGACCTATGGCGCGGTGTCCATGGTTTACAGCGAATTGGACGCGGCGGTGGGGCAGTGCGCGGCCGGTTTGATGGCCTTGGGACTGGGCCGGGGCGAACGGGTGGCGATCTACCTGGAAAAGCGCTTTGAAACGGTGATCACCAGCTTTGGCGCGCCCGCCGCCGGTGCCGTGTTTGTGCCCTTGAACCCCTTGCTCAAGCCCGAGCAGGTGGCTTTTATCCTGCAAGACTGCAATGTGCGCGTGCTGGTGACCTCGCCCGAGCGCCTGGCGCTGCTGGCGGGCGTGCTGGGCCAGTGCCCGGACCTGCGCCACATCGTGCTGACCGATGCCGCACCCCAGGCGCTACCCACGCTGCCCCAGTCCCAGTGGAGCGAGCTGCTGGCCGCCCCGTCCCGTGCCGGGCACCGGGTGATCGACACCGACATGGCCGCCATCCTGTACACCTCGGGCAGCACCGGCAGGCCCAAGGGCGTGGTGCTGTCCCACCGCAACATGGTCGCTGGTGCAAAAAGTGTAGCTAGCTATCTAGAGAACACCGGCGATGACACCCTTTTAGCTGCCTTACCTTTGTCTTTCGACGCAGGCTTCAGCCAGCTCACCACCGCCTTCCACGTGGGGGCCCGCGTGGTACTGCTCAACTACCTGATGCCGCGCGACGTGCTCAAGGCCATGGAGCGCGAAGGCGTCACCGGCCTGACCGCCGTGCCGCCCCTGTACATCCAGCTCACCCAGTCCGCCTGGCCAGCCGCCATTGCCGAAAAGCTGCGCTACTTTGCCAACACCGGTGGCCGCATGCCGCGTGAGACGCTGGACCTGCTGCGCCAGCGTGCGCCGCACAGCCAGCCTTTCCTGATGTACGGCCTGACCGAAGCCTTCCGCTCCACCTACCTGCCCCCCAGCGAGGTAGACCGCCGCCCCGACTCCATCGGCAAGGCCATCCCGAACGCCGAAATCCTGGTGCTGCGCGAAGACGGCAGCCCTTGCGCCCCGGAAGAGCCGGGCGAACTGGTACACCGCGGCGCGCTGGTTGGCCTGGGCTACTGGAACGATGCCGAGAAAACCGCCGAACGCTACAAGCTGCTGGCCGCCGACGTGCCGGGCCGCCAGAGCGGCCTGCAACTGCCCGAATACGCCGTGTTCTCGGGCGATACCGTGCGCATGGATGCGGAAGGCTTTCTGTACTTCATTGGCCGCCGCGACGAGATGATCA
>NZ_JBWMAX010000092.1:0-1594 GCF_056521385.1 Rhodoferax sp. RT5P35
GGAAACCAATGGTGGTTCGGTGGTACTGCCCAATGGCGGCGCGCACAAAGGCGTAAATCTCGCCTTCTTCGTCACGCACACAGCCAAAGGGCATGCCCTTGGTGATCTTCAGGCCGAAGTAGTCGCGCAGCTCGTGCATGGCGCGGCCGCTGACCTTTTGCGGGCCCACCAGGGTTTGGTAGGCGAAGTCCGCGCGGTTGGGGATGGTTTTGAAATGGTTCATGTTGGATGTCTCTTTGTTGTTAGGTCAGGCTCAATCCCAGATCACGGGTACCGACTTGGCACCCCGCAGCTGGGCACCGGCGATCTTGGGTGCGGGCTTGCTGGGGTCGAGCCGCACATTGGGGAACAAATCCAGAATGGCGTTGATGGCGCAGACCATCTCCACCTTGGCCACAAACTGACCGATGCACATGTGCGTGCCAAAACCAAAGCCAAACGAGGGCTTGGGGCGGCGATCGATGTCGAAGGTGTCGGCGTTCTCAAAGGCTTCTTCGTCGCGGTTGGCCGAAATCACCATGCACTGCACCAGGCCGCCCTTGGGCACCACAATGCCGCCAATCTCCACCTCTTTGGAGGTCTGGCGCACCTTGAAGGTGGCTACCGGCTCGAAGCGCACGGTCTCGTCGATCAGCTTGGGGATCAGCGTGCGGTCGTTGCGCACCCGCTCCACCAGTTCGGGGCGCTCCAGCAGCAGCGTGATGGCCGAGCTGAAGGTGCGCGAGGTGGTTTCGCCCGCCGCAGGCAGCAGGGAGCGCACAAAGGTGGTCACCTCGTGGTCGTCCAGCCGGTGGCCTTCAAATTCAGCGCGCAGCAGGCGGCTGATCAGGTCGTCGCCCTGGGCCCCTTCGGCGCGGCGTTGCACCACGGCTTCCTTCACCGCGTCGTACAGGTTCTTCACCGCCGCCATGGCAATCGGGCCGTAAATCTTGATCTTTTCCGGGTCGATCTGGTTGCCTGCCACCATTGACAGCGCCCAGGTGGCGTACTGGTTGAACTTGGCCGTGTCGTCGCTGGGAAAGCCCATCAGCGCGTACATCTCGCGGATCGGGAAATACAGGCCGAAATGCATCAGCTCGGCCTGCTTCTGGGCGACCATCGGCTCCAGAAAGTCTTCGCGGATCACGCGGTCGATCTCGGGCCGCCAGCGGTTCACTGTCTCGGGCATGAACACCGGCTGTAACAGCGCACGGGCCTTGCGGTGGGCATCGCCGTCCATCGCCAGAATGATCCGGCCGTCGAAGAACGCGCCCAGGCCCTCGGCGATGAAGCCGCTGGTGTAGGTGGTGGAGTCGCGCATCACCGCCATGACGTCCTTGTACTTGAACAGCGTGACCGCACATTTTGCGGCCTTGGCCCCGGCATTGGTGGGTACGCCCAGGTAGGTGGCCACAAAGTCTCCTTCCATGACCGGGCTGTTGCGGCGCATCTCGGCGCACAGGGCGTGGATGTCTACGTCGTTGCCGCGGAACGTGTCCGATACCGCGTGGTAGGCGGCCTCCAGGTCCAGGGCGGGGGTTGCCAGTGTCGTGCTCATATGTCTCCTTCTTGTGGGTTGTGCTGCTATGTTTCGAATGTTAGACAGTATTTAAAA
>NZ_JBWMAX010000093.1:0-1588 GCF_056521385.1 Rhodoferax sp. RT5P35
AGCCCCGGGATGCGTCGCTGGATCGTTTGTAGACCTTAAGTTTTCGATAATCTGCGCTTCCTACCATGGCTGCATGGAGGACGCATGGACATCTTGACTTCAATCGCCCGCGGGCTGCTGTGGGGCGCACTGGCCTGGGCCCCGTGGGCGCTGGCCACCACACCCACTGAGCAACTGGCAGGCTACACCGCCCAGGCAGGTGCGCCCGCCCAGGCCGCACGCGGGCAGCAGCTGTTCACCACCCGCCACGGCAAAGAGTGGACCTGCGCCTCGTGCCACACGGCATCGCCCACGGTGGACGGCCAACACGCCAGCACCGGCAAGTCCATCGCCGCGCTGGCACCGGCCTTCAACCCCCAACGTTTCACCGATGCCGCCAAGACCGAAAAATGGTTTCGCCGCAACTGCAATGACGTGTTGGCGCGTGAATGCAGCGCTACCGAAAAAGCCGATGTGCTGGCCTGGCTGATGGCGCTAAAGCGTTGAACCCCCTTCTCGGAGATACCACCATGCACCATCTTTTCGCCCACCGCTGCGCCCTGGCACTGGGGGCTACGCTGTTGTCTTGGGGCACCTGGGCCGATTCCCGCGTGCCCATGCCCGCGCCCTTGCCCAAGTTCCAGCAGGAATGCGTGGCCTGCCACATCGCCTATCCACCGGGCATGCTGCCTGCGGCTTCGTGGAAGCACTTGATGGGTTCGCTGGGCCAGCACTACGGCACCGACGCTTCGCTGGACGAAGCCAGCGTGCGCGAGATCAGCACCTGGCTGCAGACCCACGCCGGCACCTACAAGCGCGTGAGCGCGCCGCCGCCACAAGACCGCATCACGCAGTCGGACTGGTTCATCCGCAAACACCGCGAGCTGGACCCGGCCATCTGGAAACAGTCGGCTGTGAAGAGCGCGGCCAACTGCATGCCCTGCCACACCCGCGCCGATACCGGCAGTTTCCGCGAATCGGAAATCACTTTCCCCAAAGGCCTGGATGCGCGCTTTCGGCGCAACTGGGACGACTGAAGGAGCTCCCCATGAACGCAATGACCCCATCGTCTGCCGCCGCATCCAGCGGCCCCACCCCACCCCGTACCCGCCGGGTGGTGGACGCGCCCACCCGCGTCTTCCACTGGCTGTTTGCCCTGAGCTTTGTGGGGGCCTACCTCACCGCCGATGGCGAGGGCTGGCGCATGTTGCACGTCACCTTGGGCTACACCCTGGCCGGTTTGTTGGCTTTTCGGGTGGTGTATGGGCTGGTCGGCCCCCGCCAGGCCCGTTTGTCGCTGCTGTGGCGCAAGCTGGCGGGCCTGCCACGGTGGCTGGCCTCTGTGGCATCGCTGCAAGCCGTGGATGGCCGCCAGGCGCAGAACCTGGCCATGGCGGTAGCGGTGGCAGGCCTGTTGGTGCTGGCCTTGCCGTTGACCCTGTCGGGCTATGCCACCTACAGCGAGTGGGGCGACTGGTTGGGCGAGGTGCATGAATTTTTTGGCAACGCCTTTCTGGCGCTGGTGCTGGGCCACCTGGCGGTGATGCTGGCCCTGAGTGTGCTGCGCCGCAAGAACGTGGCCCGCAACATGCTTGCCGGGCAGGTCGGA
>NZ_JBWMAX010000094.1:0-1582 GCF_056521385.1 Rhodoferax sp. RT5P35
CGGTAGGGCGTTGAGAGAAAACGCCATCGTCCTTTTAAGCGGGTTTGTCATTGCATCTGGCATCACCGGCAGCTTGTAACTCACCCGTCCCGGCCCCACAAACACCTTCTCCCCCGCCTTCACCAGAATCATCCCCGGCGCGGTGTGTTTCACTCCGGCGCTGCTGATCGTCACATTCGCCCCACCGGCCGTAGCAATCTCGATGCTTTGGGCGGCGGCCCAGTCGATGTGGGCGTTGGCGCTGACCACGTTGATGAGGTCCTTGGCCTGGACTTTCAGCGTGTCGGCCTGGGCTTGCAGGTCGATGGCATCTTGGGCGGCGATGAGTTGCAGGCCCAGGCCTGACTGGGCATTCGGCCCGGCCTGCACCGCCCCGGCCAGGATGCCAATCGCCTGTCCGGTGTGCACCCGCAGCTGGCCCCCGGTCACGTACTGGCTGTCTTGCCCGCTCATGGCACTGGCGGTCTCGCCGTTGGCCCACTGGAGATGCTGCCCGGCCACCACGCCCAGCCCGGCCTTGGCGGTGATGGCGATGGTGGCGGCGCTGCTGTGCGGGACTTTGCCCGTGTCGATCTGTGTCGCCTTGGCCGCCGCATCGCCCAGTGCCGTCTGCAGGCTCTGGCCATCGACCATGCCACTGGCGGCGATGCGCTGGGCTTTGAAGACAGCGGCCTGGTCGTTGAGGGCGCTGGCATTGGTTTGCAGGGTGCCGATGTGCCCGGCCAGGGCCACGGTGCGGTGGGTGGCAGCGGCCTGGCTGAAGGCTCACCCTGTAGGTTCTCGGGCTGGCCCTGGAAGTGCAGCTTGATGCGGATGCGGCCCAGGCGGTCGGTGAAGAGCTCCTGGCCGGGGGTGGGGTTGACCTCGCCGTTGGGGCCGACCACGGTGGCGCTGAGGCTGCCCTGGGCTGTTGGCCGGGGGCGGTGGTACATGCCGGTACCGTCGGCCAGCACCGGGCGCCAGGGCGGGGTGTCGGGTCCGATGGCGATGGCATCGAAGCGGTTGGCGTAGCCGCTGGCCCAGGCCTGGGTGAGCACGTCGACCAGGGGCCGCAGCTTCAGTGGGTGCTCTCAAATGTGTAGCTGGTCGTGCCGGTGGTATAGGCGCTGGAGGGGGATTCGGCTTGTAAAGCATCCAGGCAGGTTTGCAGCACCTGGCCGAGGAGGCCGAAGCGTTGGTCTGCATCTTCTTGGGCGGGCCGGGGCAGGTTGTTGATGCCGATGCTGGTGACGGACAGCAGGACGAACTCGGGGTCTTGGGGTTGGCCTTGGACTGTGACCTTGCGCGGGCTGTTGACCAGTGGGAAGCGGGTGCCCGCCCCGGCGGTGAAGGTGCGCACGGTGCTGCGGCCTTGCCACAGGCTGCGCCGCGACATGCGGGCCTGGACCTGGCAGTCGGTGTAGTGGCGGGCTTCTTCGGCGCTGGCCCAGGCACCAGGGCCGGGGGAGTCGTAGCACTCCAGTTGCGGGGCGCGCGGGCCCGCGGGGAAGGGCTGGTGGCGGGGGTGGGTGGGGATGCTGACGCTGATGCTGCGCTTGGTCTCGTAGTCGTAGCTGAGCTGGGTCAGGCGTGCGGGGGGCAG
>NZ_JBWMAX010000095.1:0-1581 GCF_056521385.1 Rhodoferax sp. RT5P35
CTGGTCTTTTCAGCTTGCAGCATGTGCAGGCCTTCCTGGGTCAAAGTTTGGAAGACGAAAAACTGCACCTCGGGGGCATCCTGCTTCGCTTCTTGTGGCCCGACTTTGGATTGCGAATCTTCGTGGAGACGGACACCCAGCAGCACCAGCACCACACCGGCTGCGCCACAGAACAAGCGCGCCAAGCGCTCGATTTTGGGAATTTGTAGCCACCCTTTGACCTCCATACCACCCCCCACCAGGGCGATGAGCAGGAGCAGTCCACCAATCAGAAGCAATACAACGGGCGTTTCCATGGCCGGCCTTTCGGTAGTGCGTGCGCGTCAGTCCCCCGCAGGGCTGTGCCGCAACATGCACATGGCAGCGGGATGTGCGGTCTGCCATGGCTTCAATGTAGGCGCGTCGGGAGCGGTACGCATCATAGGTTTGGGGGATGTCCAGGCTGCTGCAGGGATGCCCCACGCCCAACTGAAATATCTGAACCGAATAGACCTCTAGCGCTTATTCCATAAGCGCAAGCAGCTATCAATTTAATATTAACCGAGCTGCAGCCAATCGGATGACTCGGCCAGCACCAGGGCCGCCTGCAGCGCACGCGAGGGGCGCACCGCCGCCGGGGCCATGAAGCCGATGGGGGTGCGCACATCAGGCTCCACCAGCGGCAACGCCTCCAGTTCGCGGTAGGCGCGCACGGCAGCCAGCAGGCCGCCGGGCAGCACGCTGCACACGCTGCCGTCCACCACGCTCAGCACCAGCGAAAAGACCGAATTCGTCTCGATGGCGGGCACCACCTGGATGCCCGCTGCGGCAAAGGCTGCGTCCATGATGCTGCGGTTGTGCATCTCGGGGCTCAGCAGGCACAGCGGCACCCCAGCCAGGCTCTGCCAGCGCACGGGTTCACGCACTTGCAGGCCGTCGGGGTGGGGCTGGGCCGCGCGGCGCAGCAAAAAATAGGTTTCGGTGTACTGCGGCCAGGCCTGCAGCTTCACGGCGCGCTGGTGCATGCGGTCGGTGTAGCCCAGGGCCAGGTCCAGCGACAAATCGTCCAGCCGCGTCTCCAGCTCCAGCGAACTCAGCGACAGCACCACCGGCTGGATGCCCGGGTGCCGGGCCTGCAACAAGGCGGCAAAGCGCGACAGTCGGGGCATGGCGGTGGGTATCGCGCCCAGCCGCAGGCGGCCCCGGGGGTGGTCTGCATCGCTTTGCAGCGCCTGCTGCAGCACCTCGTGCTCGTGCAACATGCGGTGCGCGGCCAGCAAGACCTGTTCGCCCTCGGGGGTCAGGCCTTCGTAGCTGCGGCCCCGGCGCACGATGACCACGCCAAACTCGTCCTCCAGCGCCTTGAGCGCGTTGGACAGCGCGGGCTGGGTGATGTGGCAGGCCTGGGCCGCACGGCCAAAGTGCTTGTGCTCGTGCAGCGCCGAGAAGTAGCGCATGGCGGCCATGAGATTCATGGCGGCTTAGGTGTCTTTGCTGATGGAGATGGTGGGGAATTTCGACGAGAAATCCTTGTTTTTGCCCGCAATCGACACCGCCACCTGGCGGGCAATGGCCTTGTACAGGGCGGCAATCTCGCCGTCC
>NZ_JBWMAX010000096.1:0-1572 GCF_056521385.1 Rhodoferax sp. RT5P35
TTTGCCCGAGATGAAATTCAGGCAACGGAACTGCGGCACCGACAAGCTGCCATCGGCACCGTGGCGCATCGAGGTGCGGATCGCATCCATCACGGCAGGCACAACGTCCATCACCATGGCGGCGGAATCCTGGGCTGTCGGGGAGGTGTTCAAGGCGGTAAGCAAACGTTAATAGACAGGGTGGGCACCGGGTTTATAAACGTAAATGCTTAGCCCAGCTAAGTTAAATGATAAAACCTGCTGAAGACGGTTCTGTGATGGCTGGCAAGCGAATTGCAATGCCCACGTAAAGTCACGTTTTCATTTTCAGCATCTTTTAGGCACCCCGTGCTTATATCGCCTGCATGAGCAGCTCTTTTTTTAATAGCAAATACCCCTCTACACCCCTTCACCATGCTCACTGTCCACCACCTGAACAATTCCCGCTCGCAGCGCGTGCTGTGGCTGCTGGAAGAGCTGGAGCTGCCCTACCAGCTACAGAAGTACCAGCGCGATGCCAAAACCATGCTGGCCCCGCCCAGCCTGCGCGCAGTGCACCCCCTGGGCAAATCGCCGGTGGTGACGGACGGCGACCTGGTGCTGGCCGAATCGGGTGCCATCATCGAAACCGTCATCGAACACTACGGCCAGGGCCCCACACGTCCTGCCCTCGCACCCGCCCTGGGCACACCCGAGCGCCTGCGCTACCGCTACTGGCTGCACTACGCCGAAGGCTCGGCCATGCCACCGCTGCTGCTCAAGCTGGTGTTCGACAAGGTCGAATCCACGCCCATGCCCTTTTTTGTGAAACCCATCGCCAAAGCCATCAGCAGCAAGGTCAAGAGCAGTTTTATCCAGCCGCAAATCACCACCCACCTGGACTTCATGGAGGCCGAGCTGGGCAAAAACCTGTGGTTTGCCGGTGAGGAATTCAGCGGTGCCGACATCCAGATGAGTTTCCCCCTGGAAGCCGCCGCCGCCCGAGGCGGCCTGGATGCCAGCCGCCCCCGGCTGATGGCCTACCTGGCGCGCATCCACGCCCGGCCTGCGTACCAGCGGGCGCTGGCCAAGGGTGGGCCGTTTACCCTGGGATGATCAGCCCGCCGCGTTCAGCTGCTGCTCCAACTGGTGCAGCACGCGGTAGCAGGGCAGCACTTTGGCGACGCTGCTGTTGGGTTCGCGGCCTTCGCGGATGGCGGCGAAGAACTCGCGGTCTTGCAGTTCAATGCCGTTCATGGACACATCCACCTGGCTCACGTCGATCTTCTCGTCCTTGCCGGTGAACAGGTCGTCGTAACGCGCCAGGTAAGTGGCCGTGTCGCCGATGTAGCGGAAGAAGGTACCCAGGGGGCCGTCGTTGTTAAACGAAAGCGACAAGGTGCAGATCGCTCCGTTGGCCGCCTGGAGCTGGATGGACATGTCCATCGCAATCCCCAGCGTGGGGTGAATCGGGCCCTGCACGGCGTTGGCCTTGACGATGGGGCTGCCGCACTGGTAGGCAAACAGGTCCACCGTGTGGGCTGCGTGGTGCCACAGCAGGTGGTCGGTCCAGCTGCGTGCCTGGCCCAGCGCGTTCATGTTGGTACGGCGGAA
>NZ_JBWMAX010000097.1:0-1551 GCF_056521385.1 Rhodoferax sp. RT5P35
CAGCCAGACGGCGGCGGCCACCCTGCGCGCCGCGGGCTGGAACGCGCACTACCTGCAAGGCGGCATGGCAGCGGCCCCGGCCACCATCGCCAAGCGCCCCGAGCTGGGCGTGGACGGCACCAAGGCCTCCTGCTGGATTACCCGCGAACGCCCCAAGATCGACCGCATCGCCTGCCCCTGGCTGGTGCTGCGCTTCATCGACGCGCAAGCCCGGTTTCTCTATGTGCCCACGCCCCAGGTGCTGGCGGAGGCCGCGCGCCTGCAGGCCGTGGCCTACGACATCCCCGGCGCACCCATCAGCCACGAAGGCCCGCTGTGCAGCTTCGACACCCTGCTGCGCGCCTTCGACCTGCGCCTGCCCGCACTCGACCTGCTGGCCACCATCGTGCGCGGGGCCGACACCGACCAGCTGGACCTGGCCGCCCCATCCGCCGGGCTGCTGGCCGTGTCGCTGGGCATGTCGCGCCTGCACGCCAGCGACGACCACGCCATGCTGGCGGCGATGCTGCCCCTCTACGACGCGCTGTATGCCTGGTGCGGCGACCGCATCGCCGCCACCGACGAACGCCACAACTGGAAACCTTGCGCATGACCCCGACCCCTGTCACCTTCACCGAAGCCCTGAAATTCTGGTTCAAGCTGGGCTGCATCAGTTTTGGCGGCCCCGCCGGGCAGATTGCCATCATGCACCGCGAGCTGGTGGAGCAAAAACGCTGGATCAGCGAGAAGCGCTTTCTGCACGCCCTGAACTACTGCATGCTGCTGCCCGGCCCCGAGGCGCAGCAGTTGGCCACCTACATCGGCTGGCTGCTGCACCGCACCTGGGGCGGGGTGGCGGCGGGCGCGCTGTTTGTGCTGCCGTCGCTGTTCATCCTCATCGGCCTGAGCTGGGTCTACGTGGCCTTTGGGGCCGTGCCCTGGGTGGCCGGGTTGCTGTACGGCATCAAGCCTGCGGTGGCAGCGCTGGTGGTGCAGGCGGTGCACCGCATCGGCAGCAAAACATTGAAGAAACCGGCCTCAGCGCCCATTCTGTGGGCGATAGCAGCTACCAGTTTTGTAGCGTTGTACATTTTTGCCGTGCCCTTTCCGATCATCGTGCTGGGCGCGGCCCTGGTCGGCTGGTGGGGGTCGAAGTTCGCACCCGGCCAGTTCAGCGGCAGCGGTGGGCATGGTGCGGCCAAGGCGGGGTTTGGTCCCGCATTGATCGACGACGACACGCCCACCCCGCCCCACGCACGCTACAAAACCAGCCGCCTGCTCACCGTGCTGGCCGTGGGTGCGGCGCTGTGGCTGCTGCCGATGCTCGCCTTGGTGGCCTGGAGCGGCTGGCATTCGGCCCTGGCCCAGATGGGCTGGTTTTTCACCAAGGCCGCCCTGCTGACCTTTGGCGGCGCCTACGCCGTGCTGCCCTATGTGTACCAGGGCGCGGTGGAGCAGTTTGGCTGGCTGACAGGAACTCAGATGATCGACGGCCTGGCCCTGGGCGAGACCACGCCCGGCCCGCTGCTCATGGTGGTGGCGTTTGTGGGCTTTGTGGGCGGCTGGGGCAAG
>NZ_JBWMAX010000098.1:0-1539 GCF_056521385.1 Rhodoferax sp. RT5P35
GTTTGCGCCTCAGCACCTGGACGGGCGGCGGCTGGTGGACGGCGTTGTGTCCGACCCGCTGCCGGTCAGCGCTGCCAGCGATGCGCCTGCCGTCATTGCCCTGGGCTTTGAAGCCCTGATGCCGCAGCGCGTGAACAAGCCTTCGCGCATGCTGGCCCAGGTGACCTCGGCCATGACCAACAACCTGATGTACGCCCGCCTGGCCAGCGCCGAGGCCGACGGCATGCGCCTGCTGCGCGTGTTTCCGCAACTGGAGCGCCGCGTCAGCCTGTTCGACACCGCCGCCATGCCCTACCTGGTAGAGGCCGGGCGGCGCGCCACCGAGGCGCTGCTGCCCCACATCATCGCCCTGCTGGAGCGCCGACCGCAGCTGATGGCGGTAGCCTAAAGTTTATGCATTAAATAGGCCTCTAGCGCTTATTCCATAAGCACGAGAAGCTATTAAAACAGAAGCATCAACCGATGGCGTTGGCCACCCGGGTGTAGAAGGCCATGTCGTGCCGGTACTGGGTATCGGAGATTTGGCGGTTGATGTGCTGGGTGGTCAGGTTGTCCATCACCTGGCGGACCTGGGCCTGTTGGCTGTCGCTGGTCGGGGTGCTGCCGGGGCTGTTGTCGTAAGGATTGCGTCGCTGGATCAGGTCCATCGCCCGGCTGGACAGGGACACACTGGCCCGGGACTGGGCCAGCAAGTCCTTGGCGGCCTGGGAGATGGTGACCATGTCGGTGGCGGCAGGGGCAGCGGGGGTGTTGGTCACCGTAGCCGCCGCTGCCTGCCGAACCGGAGCAGCGCTGGCCAGGGTGGCCAGGGTGGACTGCAGACGACTGGCTTGGATGTGCATGGTGGTTCGACCATAGCCGCCAACCCGCCTTGCGAAGCCCCGAAAAGCGGGCAAAAAATACCGCTTTCCCCCCAAGACCACGGCGCATACCACCGCACGGGCCAGGCAAAAAAACCACCGCAACCGTGATATGTCAAACACTTTAGGGATATTTACCAACGCACAACGCCCGTTGTTTCCAATTGTTAAATAACGTATAAATAAGCTGCAAACCATGTCTGGCGTGGAGTGGCACCGTACACAATCTTCTGGCAAAACAACCCGTAAAGAAATGTGCAAAACCATCTTTCTCGACTGAGGTCGCCGCGCGCAACGCGATAACGGAATGAGCGTTCGCCCCCAAGACCCCCCGATGCTTGCTCTGTCGCTGCAGGCCACAGTGCTCTCGCATGCGCGCCTGCGCGAGGCGGCCACGGCATTCGCCAGTGAAGTTGCCAGCGCCCGGGCCTGCTCGCGGGTCAGCGTGGGGTTTGTCATCAACGGTTTCATCACCCTGGTGGCGGTGTCGCATGGTGGCGATGAAGGCTTGGGCGGCAAGGCCTTTGCCAGCCTGGCCGCCGCCATGGACGAGGCTGTGGCACAGGGTGCCAGCGTGCGGTGGCCGGCCGAGGGGGCCCCGGCCATCCGGCTGGCGCACAGCCGCCTGGCGACGGGTTCGGTCGGTGCCGTGGCCACGGTGCCTATCGTGTATGTCGGT
>NZ_JBWMAX010000009.1:0-246046 GCF_056521385.1 Rhodoferax sp. RT5P35
TTTGAATGTATCGGGGAGGTGGGTTCGAATAATCCCCTATGCTTTCATCTCCCTTTTACCAACAGCCATCCTGGGCGTTGGTTCAGTCCAACAAGGTTTATCTGCCGCGTATGAACATCGCTCTTGTCTCTTTTGCCGCGCCTCGCGGCAGATAAACGCTATTCGTTTTTCAAATGCACGCCGACGAACTCGACAGTAATGGTTGGCGTCTTTACGCACCGGCGCCGAATGATCTGGAACTGAAAAGTGGGCTGCGGCCTGCATGGGTTTCCACGTTGAAGAAGGATCAAGCGACGGTCATCGACGACGTCGAAGATTTTTATCCTGTCGCCGATGTAGCTCCCGAAGGGTGGCAGTGTTTCGTATTGCCGGACTACATACTGCCTCACACATTCGTCGCGGCTTTGCGTTCATCAAACGGCGCATACGCGATGCTTTTCTTTCAGAAGGTTGGCCCTTCCTTCTTTCGGCAAGAGCGCCCGCTCCGCTCAAACTTGCTCGGCTGGTTCAGCTTCGCACTGGCTGAGCCGGTTATTTCCTTGCCGTCCCTTCACGTCAATCTTCAGCTTGCAGTCGAACGACTGCACCGCGAAGGCATCGTCCCTAAGAAATAGATCATGCGCATCGCGTTGACATCTAACCCGTCGCTCAAGCGGACTTGCCTTACGGCAAGCTGCTTACCTTCAACGTTAGAAGTTCAAGCTGGCTGGTGCGTTGACGCCAATTTAGGTATAGTTTCTATACTATGAACTCCTTCGAATTTGATGCCGCAAAGAGCGAGTCCAATCGCACGAAGCACGGCATCGATTTTGTCGAGGCGCAGGGTCTCTGGGACGACCCGATGTTGCTGGAGATTCCGGCAAAAACGGATGATGAGCCGCGGTATTTGGTGATTGGGTCAATTGATGGGAAGCATTGGTCGGCTGTCATCACTTACCGAGGGGCCAATGTCCGATTGATATCCGTGCGTCGTGCACGCACAGAAGAGGTGGCACTTTATGAAAGCTAAAAAGTTTGAGCAACAGTTTGACGAGGGCGTCGACATCACGGCTTCTTTGGACTTGTCTAAAACCAAGCGCGTGCTGCAAGAGCAGAAGCGGGTGAATGTCGATTTTCCAACCTGGATGATTGACTCGCTAGATCGAGAAGCTAGCAAACTGGGGGTTACAAGGCAGTCTGTTATCAAGATCTGGCTGGCCGAACGTCTTGAGACGACCGCTTCTAACTTGCCGTTTCAACGGACGCGCGCTGGTGCCGCGCGTCGCTGAACTCTACGTTAAAGCTCAGGCTTCAGAATGGTTTCGCGCGTCATTGTTTTCGTTGGAGCCTTGCTGGCCATGGGCACCTTGTGGCTGTTTGCATTGATTGCTGTCGCAGACGCATGCTGCAGTTTCGCTTTGCAAGGTAATGCACTATGGATTGCGAGCGCTGTTCTCTTTGGGTTGGCAGCGGTTGTGTCATGGAAGCTATTTCTCGCTAAAGGTCACCAACGGCATGTTTGACACCGTTCACCGCTTTAACAGGTTCGTCGATTGGATACAAAACGGCGGGAGGGGCTTCTGCCTTTCTTCACAACAGAGTGCACCGTTGTTTGCCACTCACGGCCAACGTTAGGCCTCAAAATATCTCCTATGCACTTCATCAGCTTAAAAATGCGATTCATCACAATGATTTCGGCAGCCGCATTGTTAGGAGCATGCGCCGTGCCTCAAGTGAAACAGGTTTCAAATCCTGAACCATCAGCCCTCTCCGTCGATGGAGTTTCGAACACCATTGACCTCAGTATCGTGACGGTAAAGCTTCCGTATGACGAGGTGAAAATGCGTATTCAGTACGGTTGGCTATGCGAGTTCGGCAAGGAGGTCATTCTGCCGAATGACAGGCTCCCGATAAGTAGGCGAGACGTTGACGAAGGTTTCAGGCGCGCGCTAGGACCACTGAATTACAAATTTCCGAAACCTTCCGAATCTGTTTTTCAGCCCTCCTCAGGTGATGGCCCTGACTTACTTCTCGGCGCGACAGTCATCGGGCGAGAAGCAAGCCTTTGTTTCCAGTTTTCTGGCAGCCCCACACTTTCTTTTGGCAACATCAGTTCTGCCAAAGGAAGTGCATATCTAAAAATAACCTGGGAAGTATTCTCAGTTGCAGAGCAAAAAGTCATTCTGAAAAAGACAACTGAAGGCACATATCGGACTGATGAATCCGTGGCAGATGGAGACAAGGTAACGACCCTAAATGCGTTCAAAGCGTCATTGCTCAGCCTGGCGGCGGATCCAGAATTCAAAGAATTGATTCTCCGAAAAATACCTTCACCTCCAAGTAAGGAGAAAACCAATGCTCTGCCAACATGAGCGCATTGAGGCCTAACCCTTCTCTCAAGCGGAGCGCCAACGGCAGGCCGCCAAGCCCGGGCCGGTGATACGCGGTACATTTTCACCGGCCTGGGCTTGGCGGCCTGCCGTCGTCACCCGCTTAGCTCGAACGTTAGGCCGTCCAACGCCTTCCGACTGTCGCTAAGCCTATCCAGTTATCGGGCAGCTCCACCCCCGCCGTCCCCAACCCGCAAATAGGGGTCGGAGCACGAATGCGGGCCAGGGCTGTGCGGGTTCTGTGTGCACCCAGCGCGCAATCGTGATCCGACCCCCATTGGCTGGACCCCCTGTTCAGCCCCACCGCCTCATGCCTCCAAAAACCGCCCCCGAAACGCCTCGCAAAACTGCGGCGTGCCGGTCAGCGACAGCGTAAACGTCTGCCGAGCCTGCCCAGCCACCATTTCAGCCTGCTGCTGCACCTGAAAATCCCACTCCCCGCCTTCCTCCAGCGGGGCCTGCAGGCTGGGGAATGCCGCGTGGGCCCAGTCCAGCACCTGCTGGATTTCGGCCTGTACGGCGGGTGCCTGGGCGGGGGGGACGGATGCCATGGCTTCCAGGGATGCGCAGCCATGCTCGTCTTCGCTGGTGTCGAAGTCGAGGTAGTCCATGGGCTTAAAGCTTACTGTGCAACGCTGGGTTTTGCGGTGCGCACGCCGTTTTTGGCGACCAGCTCGATGTAGAAGGATGTGCCACCGGCAGCGTCCACCTCGTCGATCAGCTTGGTGATGGTGGCGAAGTGCACCACCACGGCGGTCTCGGCGCTGGTGCCGAATTTGCAATCCCAGTCCCAGTAGTCCACGCCTTCGGGCAGGGCCACGCGCAGCTGGCGTTTGACGTATTTACGGATGTCGTGCTTGGTGGCTTCGACCACGCGGTCGCGGTTCTTGCCTTCAATGTTCAGGGGGAATGTTTTTTTCACAAGGTGCCTTTGAGGAGCCGATGCCGCTCCTGAATACGTTTTCAGGGACGGCCATCGGCAGGCGCTCAATTATGAGGCTTAGGACGCGCTTTCTTGCTTGTGCTATTAAATAAATAGCTAGTAGCGCAGGTGCTGTATGCGCCAGAGGCCTATTTTTTATAAATTTCTATACCAGGCTACGCAGCACTACATTAGGTGGGACGGGGACCGCGCAGCTCGGCCATGCGTTCGTCGAAGTACTTCTGCACGGTGTAGCGGTCAGACAGCACCACATCGCGGCGCGGGTGCAGAAACAGCGGCAGTGACACGCGCGACTTGAAGCGGCCTTCGCCCGTGGGATTCAGCACCCGGTGGGTGGTAGACGGGTAGTAGTGGCCCGAGGCTTCCTGCAGCATGTCCCCGATATTGACGATCAGCAGGCCGAAGTCGCAGGGCACGTCATACCAGGCACCGTCTTTGCCCAGTACCTGCAGGCCGGGTTCGGTGGCGGCGGGCAGGATGGTCAGCAGGTTGATGTCGCCGTGCGCAGCGGCGCGCACGCTGCCGGGTGCCTCGTTGCCGCGCAGGGGCGGGTAGTGCAGCACGCGCAGCAGGGTTTGGTCGCAGCCCTCGATCATCTGCGGCAGGGGCTCGGTGTAGAGGGCACGCACTTCGGGCGGCGAGTTGTCTTCCACCCACTTGAGCAGCTCGGCGGCCAGGGCGCTGCCTTGGCTGTAGTAGCGGCGCGCGGCATTCGACACCTCGGCCGGATACCGGCCCCAGGGGTAGATGTGGAAGAACTCCTTGAGGTCGCGCTTGTCGTTGCCCTTGGCGGTCTCGGACACGGCGGGCGAGAAGTAACCGTCGAATTGGACCGGGTCGTGGGTGTACTTGTGCTTGGCCTCGGAGCCAAAGAAGGCTAGCCATTCGGCGTAAATGCCGTCTACCAGGTGCTGGTCCAGCGGGTGGTGCGACAGAACGCCAAAGCCGGTTTCGTGCAGGCTTTTGCAAAAGTCTTGCGCGGCGGTGGCGCTGAGGTAGTTGACGACGGGGAACTGCATGGCGACCTCCTCGGAATAATGATAAGACTTGCGCAGCGCCCTCTGAGCCGCCTAATGGGCACTCAGAGGGACTTGCGAAAGTCTTTTGTTACTTGGGCAACCAGTCGGACATCAGCATCTCTTCCAGCACGGCGTTACAGGCCTCGGCCTGGACCTGCATGCAGACCTGGGTGGCAGGCGTGTCGGCCCAACCGGCCTGGGGGTGGAAGATGTCTTTGCGTTTCATCATGGTCTGGCCGTTGGCGATGCCTTCGGTGGCCACGCGGATGCCGCCGGACTCGACGGTGAACAGCTCGGGGTTCACCAGGTAGATGAAGGCCAGCACGTCGTGCCCGAAGCAGCCGTGGATCTTGGCCACGTGCGGGTAGATGCCGCTATAGAAATCGGCGTAAAAGCTCACGGCGTGGTGCAGCACGTCGGTGGCCACGTGCTGGTGGTGGTCGGCGATTTTCTTGAACAGCGCCAGCGGCAGGATCACGCGGTGGGTCACGTCCAGGCCCACCATGGTGAGCTTCCAGCCTGCGCTGAACACGTGGTCGGCGGCGTGCGGGTCGTTCCACACATTGGCTTCGGCCACGGGGGAGACGTTGCCGGGCTCCAGCACGGTGCCTGCCATCAGGATCACTTCTTTCAGCAGCTTGGGTAGGGTGGGTTCCAGCTTCAGGGCCAGGCTCAGGTTGCCTAGCGGGCCTACCGCCACCAAGGTTATTTCACCGGGGTGGGCGCGGGCCATGTCGACGATGAACTGGGCGCTGGAGCGCGGGTCGAGCTGGTTGGTTGTGGCTACGCGCGAGGGCAGGTTGCCCAGGCCGTCGGCACCGTGGATGAAGGCCGGGGGCGCTTCGCCGGGCTTGACCCAGGGCGTGGCCACACCCTTGGTGACGGGCACGGTTTTACCTGCGATGGCGGTGAGGTACAGGGCGTTGGTGGCCGCTTGCTCTACCGTGACATTGCCGAAGGTGGTGGTGATGCCGACCACGTCGATAGCCGGATGCGCCAACGCGAAGTACAGGGCCATCGCGTCGTCCACGCCGGGGTCGGTATCAAAAATAACTTTGGTAGTAACTGTGGAAGAGGTCATGGCAGTTCAGTTCAAGGTTTATAGGACTTACGCAGCGCCCCTGTGTCGCCCTCTGGGCGCACAGAGAGGCTTGCGTAAGTCCGGGGTTAAATGCTCAGTTTAGGCGGGGAATCCACAAAATTCTCGCAAGGCGGCATCGGCTCCGGCGGGCGTGCCGGTGGCGACCAAGGCTTGCACTTCAGAATGGGTAGGAATGCTGGACTGCGCGCCCGGGCGGGTGCAGGCCAGGGCACCGGCGGCGCTGCCGTACTGCATCGCCAGCGCCAGTGGGTGGCCTTGGGACAGGGCGGCGGTGAGGGCACCGCAAAAGCTGTCGCCTGCTGCAGTGGTGTCCACCGGCGTGACGGGGTAGGCGGCTTGCAGCAGGATCTGGCCGTTGAGCCGTGCGCAGCAGCCCCGGTGGCCCAGGGTGACGACCACGCAGGTGGTGCTCAGCCGGGCCAGGCACTCGGCAATGCTGCCGGTGTGCTGGGCCACGCTGGCCAGCTCGCCTTCATTGACCACCAGCACATCCACGGCGGCCAGCAGGTCGGCGGGCAGTACCTGGGCGGGGGCGGCGTTGAGCACCACCTGCACGCCCTGGGTACGGGCGGCCTGGGCGTAGTCGGTCACCGTGTCCAGCGGGGTCTCTAACTGCAGCAACAGATGGCTAAAGCCCGCTAGCGGCGGCAAATGCGCGGCTTGCAGGCTGGTGTTGGCACCTGGGGCGACGGTGATAGCGTTTTCGGCATCGTCGGACACGCAGATGAAGGCCGTGCCGGTGGGCTGGTCGGGGCTGCGCACCACGTGCTGCACCACGCCTGCATCGGACAGCGAGGCCTCCAGCGGCTGGGCGTAGGTATCCGCCCCCAGCGCCAGCAGCATGTGGGTGGTGGCACCGCCAGCCCGCGCGCAGGCGATGGCCTGGTTGGCACCTTTGCCGCCGGGAAAGGTCTGGAACGCGCGGCCCAGCACGGTTTCACCCGGTGCGGGGATGTGGGTGGCGCGCACCACAAAGTCAAGATTGGCCGAGCCAGCAACAAAAATCATGAAAGTTTCCAACTAAGAGGGCAGCTAACTATCGAGCATTAGACTTGGGAAAGAACCTGCGCAGGCCAGAAACACCGCAGAACTGGCTTTGCCAGGCTGCTGGTGTTGCCCCCTGCAAGGGGGTTGGCGGAAGATGCGCAGCACTGCAGTCTGGGGGTGTGTGTCATTCAGCGGGATTTAACAAAGGGCACGCCGATGGCCTTGGGGGCGACCGACTTGGCCATGAAGCCTGCCAGGATGATGACGGTGACGATATACGGAATCATCTGGATCAGCGAGCCCGGCACCTTGCCGATTACGGGCAGCACCACGCCTTCGAGCTGGATCTGCAGGGCCGAAAAAAACGCAAACATCAGGCAGCCCAGCGTGGTGTGCACCGCGCGCCAGCTGCCAAACACCAGCGCGGCCAAGGCCAGAAAGCCATTGCCCGCCGACATATCGGCCAAAAAGAAGCCGGTCTGCACGATGGCCAGGTAGGCCCCCGACAGGCCGCACAGCACGCCGCCCACCAGCAGGGCCAGGTAGCGCGTGCGCGCCACGCTGATACCGGCGGTGTCGGCTGCATGGGGGTTGTCGCCCACGGCGCGCAGGCGCAGGCCAAAGCGGGTGTGGTTGACCACCCAGTGCACCAGCGGCACCGTCAGAAAGGCCAGGTAGACCAGGATGGTGTGGCCGCCCAGCAGCTCGCGCAGCACCCAGCCCAGCACCGGTACATCGGCCACCGCCTGGCTGCCGGGGATGGTCAGCGACTGGAACCGGCCTTCGTCCAGCGGCGGCGTGCGGCCTCCTTGTTGGAAGAAGAACTGCGCCAGCACAAAGGTCAGGCCGCTGACCGAGATGTTGATGGCCATGCCCGATACCAACTGGTTGCCCCGTTGCTGGATGCACACAAAGCCGTGCAGCAGCGCCAGCAGGCAGGACACGGCGATGCCCGCCAGCACGCCGAACCAGGGGTTTTGCGTGGCGTAGGCGACGCAGGCTGAGGCAAAGGCGCTGCCGAGGATCTTGCCTTCCAGGCTGATGTCCACAATGCCCGAGCGTTCTGCAAACAGGCCGCCCAGTGCTGCAAAAATCAGCACCGGCGCGCTGCGCACCATGGCCACAAAGATGCTGGAGAGTTGGATGTCGTCCATCAGACCGCACTCCTTTTTTTATAGCTGCTCAACAAGGCGGAGAGGGCGGGAGCATATAAATTCTCCATGGCCCCGCAAAACAGGATGATCAGGCCCTGGATGAACACAAAGGTTTCGGGCGGAATATTGGATTTTTCCAGCGACAGGTCAAACCCGCCCTGGATCAGCCCGCCAAACAGCACTGCCGACAACAAGATGCCGATGGGGTGGTTGCGCCCCATCAAGGCCACCGCGATGCCGATAAAACCTGCGCCCGCCGTAAAGTTAAGCCCCAGGTTGTGGGACGAGCCCATCTGGCTGTTCACCGCCGCCATGCCCGCCAGCGCGCCCGATACGGCCATCACGCCGATGATGGTGCCCTTGATGGAAATGCCTGCGTAGTGGGCGGCGTGCGGGTTCAGGCCCACAGTGCTCACCCCGTAGCCCCAGGAGGTGCGCCACATCACCAGCGCGTACAGTCCCAGCGCGGCCAGCGCCAGCACAAAGCTGATGTTGACGGGGGTCTGGCCCAGCACCGGCAGCCAAACGTTCAGCCGGGGCAGCCAGGTGGCTTCGGCAAACTGGCGGCTAGAGGTGCTTTGCTGGCCCACCGGGATCAGCAGGCTGACGATGATGTAGTTCATCAGCGACGATGCGATGAAGTTGAACATGATGGTGGTCACCACGATGTGGCTGCCACGCTTGGCCTGAAGGTACCCGGGCAAAAACGCCCAGGCCGCGCCAAACAGCGTGCTCATGGCGATGGCCAGCGGAATCACCAGCCAGGGGCTCCAGTGTGCGTCCATGTTCAGCACCACCAGGGCCATGCCCAGGCCGCCGATGTACATCTGGCCTTCGCCGCCGATGTTGAACAGGCCGGCGTGCAACGCAAAGGCCACGGCCAGTCCGGTGAAGATGAAAGTGGTGGCGTAGAAAAGCGTGTAGCCCAGGCCCTCGGGGTTCAGAAAGGCGCTGTTGACCAGAATGCCCAGCGACTCGGTGGGGCTTTCGCCCAGGGCGTAAATCACCACGCCCGCCACCAGCATGGCCGAGACGAGGTTCAGGATGGGCAGCAGCAGGTTGGTGGCCCAGCCGGGAAGGTTGTGTGGGTTCATAAATTTAGTGCCCGGACTTACGCAGGGCCGCCAGGCAGGCCTTGCGTAAGTCCTGAATGTGATATGCCGCCCATCATCAGGCCGATGCGGGTGGTGTCAAAGTCCCCCGCTGCCACCTCACCAGTGATCCTGCCGCCACACATCACCAGGATGCGGTCGGCGAGCACGCGGATTTCTTCCAGCTCCACCGACACCAGCACGATGGCGATGCCCGCGTCACGCAGCGCCAGCAGGCGGCGGTGGATGGTCTCGATGGAGCCAATGTCCACGCCACGGGTGGGCTGCCCTATCAAAATGAGAGCAGGTTGTGCAGCTATCTCACGGGCTAGAACTACTTTTTGTTGATTTCCGCCGGACAGCAGGCCGACGCGCAGGCCCGGGTCGGTGGGGCGTACGTCAAATTCGGCAATCAGCTTTTTGGCGTGCGCCAGGATGGCTTGGGGATTGAGCAGCCAGCCAGACTGGAAAATACGGTCGTTCTGGTGCCCCAGCAGGGTGTTGAGGGCCACCGAGTTGGCCTTGACTAGGCCTTCGCGCAGCCGGTCTTCGGGAGCATGGGCAATGCCCAGGGTGCGGTACACCGCCGGCAGGCCATCGGCATCGCGCCGCCCTTTGAAGGGCAGGGGTTGGCCTTGGTAGAGGATGTCGCCGCTGCTGGGCAGGCGCATGCCCGCCAGCACTTCCAACAGTTCGGACTGGCCGTTGCCCGACACTCCGGCCACAGCCACAATTTCACCGGCTCTTACGCAAAAGTTCAGGTCGTCCAGCAGCTTTACGCCCTGGGCGTTGTGCAGGCTGAGGTGCTGTACCTCAAGCACCGCTGCACCGGGCTGGTAGGGGCCACGCGACAGGGTAGATTCGATGCTGCGGCCAATCATCAGGCTGGCCACGGCCTCGCGGCTGCTGGTGGCGGTATCGACCTCGCCCACCACGGTGCCCGCGCGCATCACAGTCACACGGTCGGTCAACGCAAAGATTTCCTGCAGCTTGTGGGTGATCAGGATGATGGTTTTGCCCTGGTCGCGGAACACGCGCAGGATGGCAAACAGCGAATCGGTTTCTTGCGGCGTCAGTACGGCGGTGGGCTCGTCCAGAATCAAGATGTCGGCACCGCGGTAGATCAGCTTCAAAATTTCCACCCGCTGCTGCGCACCCACCGACAGGTTTTCGACCCGCACGTTGGGATCCACTTCCAGGTTGTACTCGGCACCCAGCGCACGCAGGCGCTTTTCTGCGGCCTGGAACGGCGCATCCAGCACCAGCGCACCTTCCACGCCCAGCAAGATGTTTTCCAGCACGGTGAAGCTGTCCACCAGCATGAAGTGCTGGTGGATCATGCCGATGCCTCGCTGGATGGCCTCCTGGCTATTGCGCATGGGGGCGGGCTGGCCATTGAGCAGAATCTGCCCGCTGTCGGCCTGGTAGTAGCCGTACAGAATGCTCATCAGCGTGGATTTGCCCGCGCCGTTTTCACCCACGATGCCGTGGATGGAGCCTTTGCGGACCTTGAAGCTGACCTGGGCGTTGGCCTTGACCAACCCAAACTGTTTGGAGATGCCTTGGAATTCGACGACCGGCACCCCCGGCAGGGTGCCGCCTTCTTGCGCAGTCAACACTCCCTCGGTTAGACGGGGCAGCTGTTGCCGGTACGGTAGTCCACTACCTTGACCTTGCCGGACTTGATGTCGGTGGCAGCCTTGTTAATGCTGGCTTCCATGGCGGGCGTGATCAGCTTGCGGTTGTTGGCATCGAGTGCCCAGTCCACGCCGCCCTCTATCAGGCCTTTGCTGACCACGCCAGCTTTCCAGGTGCCATTTTTGACGCTCATGAAGCCGTCGTAGGTGGCGTTGTCCACGCGCTTGAGCATGGAGGTCAGGATGAAGCCGGGGTAGAGCGGGTTTTGGTTGGAATCGACACCAATGCCGAGTTTGTTCTTGTCCTTGACGGCCTGCAGTGCCCCCATGCCGCTACCGCCTGCAGCGGCAAACACCACGTCCACGCCACGGTCAAACTGTGCGCGGGCCAGCTCGCCACCCTTGGCCGGATCGCTCCAGGCGGCGGGTGTGGTGCCGACCATGTTTTGGGTGACGTCGATCTTCGCATCCACTGACTTCGCACCCTGGGCATAGCCGCAACCAAAGGCGCGGATCAGGGGCACGTCCATACCGCCGATGAAGCCGACTTTTTGCGACTTGCTGGCCAGCGCGGCGGCCACGCCCACCAAGTAGGAGCCTTCTTGCTCCTTGAAGGTGACGGAGCTGACGTTGTCGCCATTCACCACGTCGTCAATGATCATGAACTTGACCTTGGGAAACTCCTTGGAGACGGTGGTGACCGCGTTGGTCATCGAGAAGCCGATAGAGACTACCAGGTCCACGTTTTTGCGGGCCATCTGGCGCAGCACCTGTTCGCTTTGCGCGTCGGAGGTGATGGAGGCTTCCAGGTAACCGATCTTGGTTTCTTTCTTGAAGCGCTCGGCACCTTCGTAGGCCGACTGGTTGAACGATTTGTCAAACTTGCCGCCGCTGCCGTAGATCAGCGCCAGTTTGGGGTCGGCTGCGTGGGCGCTGAGTGCGCAAAATGCAGTGGCGACAGCGAGAGAAATGGAAGTGAGTTTCATATCAAGCAAGTGGGGTTGTGGAGGAAATAAGAGCCAAACATCATGCAATAAGCTTGCCAGTTTGATGCAATATCTTGATCATTTGGTCAGGATATTAAGCGAATTAAACCGCTTGTGAACTGGCGTAAACACCCGGTTGTAGATGCCGTCCACGCCATGCTTTCTGCGGTTAGCCGCCCGAATCCAGCGTCGAGGTGGCGTGCTTGTCTTGTCCCAGGCGCTCCACCATTTGTGCCAGTGCGGGCTTGAGGGCGGCTTTGAGTGTGTGCGGTGGGTTGATCAGGAACATGCCGCTGGCGGGCAGGCCGGGGCGCTTGACTTCGCCGTCGGCATCGGTGGTGAGCTTACTGAACTTCACGGTCAGCGTGGCGTGCAGCCAGCTTTTACCGGCCTTGGTGGCCAAGGTTTTGAGCTTGCGCGGCAGGTCGTGTGCTTCGGGGCGGGGAATGATCGGGTACCAGACGGCGTAAGTGCCGGTGGCAAACAGCTTCAGGCTGTTGGCGATCATCTCGGCCACCAGGCTGTAATCGCTCTTTATTTCATAGCTAGGATCGCAGAGCAGGAAAGCGCGGCGGCTTGGTGGGGGCAAGAATTTTCGGATACCTTCAAAGCCGTCTTCGCGGAACACCGCCACCTGGCGCCCGGCGGACAACTGGGCGATGTTGGCCGACAGGGTTTTGCTGTCGGTGGGGTGCAGTTCAAACAGCTTGAGCCGGTCGTGGTCGCGCAACAGTTGTTGCATGATGAACGGCGAGCCGGGGTACACCTTTTTGCCGCCCGATTTGTTGAAGCTGGCCACCACGTCCAGGTAGTCCTGCAGCGCAGGCGCGGCGACCAGCGGGGGCTGGCCCGGCTCGGGGTCGGCCAGCAGCTTCAGAATGCCATTGGCCGCCTCGCCGCTGGTTTCGGCGTAGTCGCCATCGAGCCGGTACAGACCGGCACCCGCATGGGTGTCCAGCACGGCCAAGGCCGGGTCTTTTTCAGTCAGGTGTTTGAGGGCGGCAATCAAAACCGTGTGTTTAAGCACATCGGCGTGGTTGCCTGCGTGGAAGGCGTGGCGGTAACTAAACATATCCCCCTATGGTAACGAGGCGCACACCGGGTGTGTAGGGCAACGCACTAAACTACCCCTCCTTTTCCCATGCCTGACGCCACCCAGCCCCCTCTCTTACATTCCGATGCCTTGCCTACTGGCACGCGGCTGGGTGAGTTTGGGCTGGTGCGGCTGCTGGGTGTAGGCGGCTTCGGCATGGTCTACGAGGCCTACGACCATTCTCTGCACCGGTCGGTCGCCATCAAGGAATATATGCCGACGGCGCTGGCCGGACGTGCAGGGGGCGTCACCGTTGGCATCCGCTCAGCTCTGGACAGCGCCAGTTACCAGGCCGGGTTGCAGTCGTTTGTGGCGGAAGCCCGGCTGCTGGCGCAGTTTGACCACCCCTCGTTGGTCAAAGTGTTTCGCTTCTGGGAGGCGAACAACACGGCTTACATGGTTATGCCTTTGTACAGCGGCATGACGCTCAAGCAGGCTAGGGGCCAAATGCGTGGCCCACCGTCAGAGGGCTGGCTACGCCAGGTGCTGTGGTCGGTGCTGCAGGCGCTGCAGCTGCTGCACGACAGCCACACCGTGCACCGAGACGTGTCGCCAGAAAATATTTTCCTGCAGGACAGTGGGCCGCCCGTGTTGCTGGACCTGGGCGCGGCCCGCCGGGCGATCGGCGACCTGGGCCTGAAACACACGGCTGTGCTCAAGGTGAATTACGCGCCGATTGAGCAATATGCCGATGTGCGCGATATGGCGCAGGGGCCTTGGAGCGATTTGTATGCGTTGGCCGCCGTGGTCCATGGCTGTGTGGCCGATGCCTTACCCCTGCCCGCCACCTTCCGGGTGTTGCGGGACCGCATGCCCAGCATGCAGGCGGTGGCGCAGGCCGCGCAAGCCGAGCATGGCCAGGTCTATTCGCCTGCATTCGTGGCGGCGCTGGACCAGGCTTTGGCGATCCGCCCTGAAGACCGCCCGCAGTCGGTGCAGGCCTTTGTCCACCTCCTGGGTTTGCACCCGTCTGCGGAAATGGTGCAATTTGACTGGCGCACCGAGATGGGGCAGGGCTGGCGACCCGCGGAGCAGGGTTGGGCACTGCCTGAGCCGATGGATCTGGCCCATCTGCCCACCCATTTTGTCTATCCGCCCCGGCCATCGGTAGACCTACCGTTGGAGCTGCTGAGTCCGGTGGCGGTGCCGCAGGGCCCGCCGCGGCGGGGCCGGTTGTGGGCTGCGGTGGCCGCGCTGGCGCTGGTGGTCGGCGTTGGTGCGGCGCTGTGGACGCTGCCTGCTGGGCAGTCCCGGCTTGTGGCTGGAGTCCCGGCTACCCAGCCGATGCTGGCTGTGCTGCCGCCGGTGTCCACCGTGGTGCCTGTAGAAGTCGTGGCAGAACCGGTGCGGCCCTCTGCTGCGGCTGCGGCACAGCCCGTCTCTGCACCACCGCGCAAGAAAATGGTGGCAGCCAGACCGCCTACCGAGCCCGCCGCACCGGACCCGAACGAGACGGTGGTTTCTGCGCATCTCGCCCAGCGCCACCGCGCGTCCCCGGGCGGTAATACGTCTGTGTTTCTGTGCCCTGACAACAATTTTCTGACCCGCCCGATGTGCATTTACCGGGAATGCCAAAAGCCTGAATTTGCCGCTTTGCCGGTCTGCGTGGAGAACGCGGAACGCCTGTTGGCACAGCAGCAAAATCGGCGCTGACGCCAAATTTGACGGCCATACCCCCGACTTTGTATAATCATGGGCTTCGCAGCGAATAGCTGGCCCCGCGGCGAAGTTTAAAACCCACCTAAGAGATCTCCACTAGAGAGACGCCGACCGTGGAAAAGGGCTGCTAGTACGCCACTTTTGGCGCCAACCTCCTGGGTTGGACAAACCATTCTTTCAAAGAGAAAATTCATGACCAAAACTTTCAGCGCCAAACCCGCTGACGTAGTGCATGAATGGTTTGTGATTGACGCGACCGACAAGGTCCTCGGACGAGTAGCCAGCGAAGTTGCTCTCCGTTTGCGCGGCAAACACAAGGCCATTTATACGCCTCACGTCGATACCGGTGACTTCATCGTCATCATCAACGCAGCCCAGCTGCGTGTCACCGGCGCCAAGTCGACTGACAAGATTTACTACAGCCATTCCGGTTACCCAGGTGGCATTTCTGCCATCTCGTTCCGCGACATGCAAGCCAAACACCCAGGCCGCGCTTTGGAAAAAGCCGTCAAGGGCATGCTGCCCAAGGGCCCGCTCGGCTACGCCATGATCAAGAAGCTCAAGGTGTACGGTGGTGCTGTGCACCCACACACCGCCCAACAGCCTAAAGTGCTGGACATCTAAGGAGTATTTCTGATGATTGGTGATTGGAACAATGGCACCGGCCGTCGCAAATCCAGCGTCGCACGTGTGTTTCTGAAAAAAGGCTCCGGCCAGATCAAGGTCAATGGTAAAGACATCACCGAATTCTTCGGTCGTGCTACCTCGATCATGATTTGCAAGCAACCCCTGCTACTGACCAACCACGCCGAGACTTTCGACGTGATGGTGAATGTGCACGGCGGTGGCGAGTCCGGCCAGGCAGGTGCGACCCGCCACGGCATTACCCGCGCCCTTATCGACTACGACGCTACGCTCAAGCCTGAGCTGAGCAAAGCCGGTTTCGTGACGCGTGATGCGCGCGAAGTCGAACGTAAGAAGGTCGGTTTGCACGGTGCTCGCCGTCGCAAGCAGTTCTCCAAGCGTTAAGCTTTTTGCTTTCTGCGACGCAAAAACCGCCAAGTCTTCGGGCTTCGGCGGTTTTTGTTTTTGAAAAGACCGCACTGCCGATACCGGCAAATTGTTTGCCCCGCAACTTAAGTCGGGAATTGCAGTAGCATCACTTAGATTCTTACGGAGTACCCCATGAGCGCCCTTGCCGAAAACATCCAGACCGAAATGCCCACCCCCATCGTCTTCACCGACAGCGCCGCCGCCAAAGTGGCCGACCTGATCGCCGAAGAAGGCAATCCGGATCTGAAACTGCGGGTGTTTGTACAGGGCGGTGGCTGCTCCGGCTTCCAGTACGGCTTCACGTTTGACGAAATCACCAACGAAGACGACACCACCATGACCAAGAACGGTGTGTCCCTGCTGATCGATGCCATGAGCTACCAGTACCTGCTGGGTGCCGAGATCGACTACAAGGAAGACCTGCAAGGTGCGCAGTTCGTCATCAAGAACCCCAATGCCACCAGCACTTGCGGCTGTGGTTCCAGCTTCTCCGCGTGAGCTTGCAACGCGGGTAAAAAAAGCCGCCCGAGGGCGGTTTTTTCTTGGGTGGAATATTTGTAAGAGAGCGCTATGCAGGACGATAAATCGAACCAACGTTTGCTATGGCTGGTCGCCATCGGGTTTTTCATGCAGACGCTGGATGCCACCATCGTCAACACCGCCTTGCCGGCCATGGCGGCCAGCCTGGGGGTGAGCCCGCTGCGCATGCAGTCGGTGGTGGTGGCCTATTCGTTGACCATGGCCATGCTGATTCCGGCCTCGGGCTGGATGGCCGACCGCTTTGGCACCCGCCGCCTGTTTGTGTCGGCGATTGTCTTGTTCACGCTGGGTTCTTTGCTGTGCGCGGTGTCCCAGAGCCTGACGCAACTGGTGCTGTCGCGCATCGTCCAGGGGGTCGGTGGGGCTTTGCTGTTGCCGGTGGGGCGGCTGGCGGTGCTTCGGGCCTTTCCGCGCGAGCAGTTTTTGAAGGCTATGAGTTTTGTGGCCTTGCCCGGTTTAATTGGTCCGTTGATCGGCCCCACGCTGGGCGGCTGGCTGGTGGAATACACCACCTGGCACTGGATTTTCTTGATCAACCTGCCGGTGGGCGTGCTCGGCTGCGCGGCTACCTTGGCATTTATGCCCGAAGGCCTGCGGGTGGTATCCAGGCGCTTTGACCTGAGCGGCTACGCCATGTTGTCGTTTGGCATGGTGGCCTTGTCGCTGTCGCTGGACGGACTATCGGAGCTGGGACTGCGCCAGGCCACGGTGCTGGTGCTGCTGATGTTTGGGCTGGCCAGTCTGGTCGCCTACTGGCTGCATGCCACGCGCGTGGCCGAGCCCTTGTTTTCCCCACGGCTATTCGATGTCTCGTCGCTGACGATTGGCTTGTTGGGTAATTTGTTTGCGCGGATCGGCAGCAGTTGCATGCCGTTTCTGCTGCCTTTGCTGCTGCAGGTCAGCATGGGCTATTCGCCTGCGCAGGCGGGCATGATGATGCTGCCGGTGGCCATCGCTGGCATGCTGGCCAAGCCCTTGGTTACCTGGCTGATCATCCGGCTGGGTTACCGCTTGGTGCTGGTGCTGAACACTATGCTGGTCGGGCTGGCTATCGCCAGCTTTGGGTTGCTCACACCCGACCAGCCGCTGGGATGGAAGCTGCTGCAACTGGCAATTTTTGGCGCGGTGAATTCGATGCAGTTCACCGCCATGAACACGGTCACCCTGAAAGATCTGGAGGGCCCGCTGACGAGCAGCGGCAACAGTTTGCTGTCGATGGTGCAGATGCTGGCCATGAGCATGGGCGTAGCAGCCGCTGGAGCAGTGCTGGCAGGCTTTACTGGCTACTTTGATGGCGGCGGATCGGCACATACTCTGGATGCCTTCCACGCCACGTTTGCCACCATGGGGTTGATGACGCTGGCGTCGGCTTGGATTTTTTGGCAGTTGTCGCCCGACATGCGGGTGTCTGCCTCCGACAGTGCCGTCAGCCACGCCGATACGCATTGATGTGAGGTTTAAGCCGGGTAGACCGCGCCTAACACCCGCTCGCCGCGCGCACCGGTCACGCTGGCCAGGTTGCCGGGCAAGCCCCGCACCGTCTGGCGGGCCAGCCAGGCAAAAGCTGCCGCTTCCACCTGCAAGGGCGGCAGGCCGTGCGCGGCAGACGACTGCACCTGTACCCCTGGCAGCAAGGCTTGCAGGCGCTGCATCAAAGTGCCGTTCAAGGCGCCGCCACCGCACGCAATCAATAGCTTGCTATTTTTTCCATAGCTATTCATGCAGGTAGCTATTGCGCTAGCGGTCAATTCGGTGAGTGTGGCCTGCACATCCACCGGGGCCAGTCCCGCAAAGCCCTGTAGCTTGCTGGCCAGCCAGGGCGGATTGAACAGGTCGCGACCTGTGCTTTTGGGTGGGGCTTTGGCCAGGTAGGGCTCGTCCAGCAAGGCCGCCAGCAGGGCGGGCTGCACCGTGCCGCTGGCGGCCCAGGCACCCTCTGCGTCATACGGCTGGCCGGTGTGCAATTGGCACCAATGGTCCATCAGGGCGTTGCCGGGGCCGCAGTCAAAACCCAGAATCTGCCCATCCAACAGGCTGAGGTTGGAGATGCCGCCAATGTTCAGTACCGCCACGGCTTCGTCCGCGCGGCCAAAGACCTGCTGGTGGAAGGCGGGCACCAGCGGTGCTCCCTGGCCACCTGCCGCCACGTCGCGGCTGCGGAAGTCAGCCACCACAGTGATGCCGGCACGTTCGGCCAGCAGTGCCGGGTTGTTGAGCTGCAGGGTGTAGCCAGTACCGCCGAATTCTTGCGGGCGGTGCCGTACTGTCTGGCCGTGGGCTCCAATGGCCTCAACCTGTGCGGCGGAAGTACCGCTGCGCTCCAGCAGTTGCTGCACCACGTCGGCATACACGCCGACCAGCCCGTTGGCGGCCAGGGCCGCGCTGTGCAGTTCGTTGTCGCCGGGGGTATTGAGCGCCAGCAACTCGGCCTGGAGCGCGGGCGTGAAGGGCAGAGTGGCGTACTGCTGCACCTGCATGCGGCCATCGGCAAAGTCCACCAGCACGCCGTCCACGCCGTCCAGCGAGGTACCCGACATCAGGCCGATGAACAGGTCGCGCACCGGCTTAGTCTGCGCTGGCTTGCTGGATCGAGGTGGCTGCCGCCAGTTGCTGGCGCATCACCGACGAAAGCTTGCCAAAAGCGGCCTTGGCCGTGGGCGACACGGGCTGGCTGTCGTTCTGCCGGGCAATAGTCAGCGGGTCCTGGTGCACACCGTTGACGCGGAATTCAAAGTGCAGATGCGGCCCGGTGGCCCAACCGGTCGCGCCGACGGCACCGATGTGGTCGCCCTGGCTTACCGACTGGCCAACGCGCACGTTAATTTGGCTCAGGTGGGCGTAGACGGTTTCGTTCTGGTTGTTGTGCTTGACGATGATGACGTTGCCGTAGCCGTTTTGCACCCCCGCAAACTCCACCACGCCATCACCCACGGTGCGCACCGGCGTGCCGATGGTGCCGGCGTAATCCACGCCCAGGTGGGCGCGCCAGTTCTTCAGGATCGGATGCAGCCGCATGCTGAAGCCGCTGGTGATGCGCGAAAACTCCACCGGCGAGGCCAGGAAGGAGCGGCGCAGGCTTTTACCGTCCAATGTGTAGTAGCTGCCTTTTTGGCCCGGCTCGGCGAACCACATCGCCTGGTAGGTTTTGCCGTTGCTGTTGAATTCGGCGCTCAGCACGCGGCCGGTGCGCAAGACCTGGCCGTCGGCCTCGGCGGTTTCATACACCACCGAAAAATGGTCGCCCTTGCGCAGAGCACGGTGAAAGTCGATGTCGCCCGAGAAGATTTCTGCAATCTGGGTGGCCACCGGGTCGGGGATATTGGCCTCGTCGGTGGCGGCAAACAGCGAGCTGCGGATGGTGCCACCGGCCAGGCGGCTGGTGTTGTGCAAGGCGGCTTCTTCGATGCGGGAGCGGAAGCCTTGGGCGGTTTTTTCGACCACCAGGCGTTCAAACACGCTGTCGTTTCCGGGGTTCCAACGCACGCTCAACTGGCGCAGCGCATGGCTGTCGCTGGCTTCGGCATTGACCACGCGGCCCGCCTTGCCCAGCAGGGCCTTGCTGGCCAGCGCATCGCTGCGTAAAAACGCCACGGCGGCCGCATCGTCCACGCCCAGGCGTTGCAACAAGGACTTGGCCGTGTCGCTGGAACGGGTGGTCTCAGAACGGAACAGGTTGAAAGTGTGGGTGTCGAGCGCATTGGCCTGCTCTTGCAGGGCAAACGGCTGCACCGACTCGAAAACCTGTTGGACGGGGAGGTCAGCGGCATCCGGGCCTAGGGACGCGACGGCAAATGCGCCGCCGCCTCCGCCCAGCAAGAGGGCGGCCACCAGCGCAGTCAGGCGTTTGGGGTGGCGTTGCAACAGGGATACCAAGCGATCGCTGACGGTTGGAAGACCGTGGTTCAAAAGAGGGTTTCCTAACGAATGTGGGTGCTGCGCGCGGGAGGCGAGGCCTGTAAGTTCAGTGTGAGGGGCGGCCTATCAGGCAACGCGCCACTAAAATCAGGGGCTACAGCGAGTCCGCGAGTATAGCGGCGGCCCGCGTGGGCCACAACCGATAAAGCACTGAAAAACCCTTATGAATCAACCCGCACACGTAAAGCCCAGTGGCTCATTTCCTGTAACAGATCGTGCGCGTGAAGCCCTGGCGGTGTCGCTGCGCGGCTGCGACGAGCTGATTCCGCAAGAAGACTGGCTGAAAAAATTGGCCCGTTCCGAAGCCACTGGCGTGCCGCTGCGCATCAAATTGGGCCTGGACCCGACCGCGCCCGACATCCACATTGGCCACACCGTGGTGCTGAACAAAATGCGCCAACTGCAGGACCTGGGCCACACGGTGGTCTTTCTGATCGGCGACTTCACCTCGCTGATCGGCGACCCGAGCGGGCGCAACAGCACGCGTCCACCGCTTACGCCCGAGCAAATCAAAGTCAACGCCGAAACCTATTACAAGCAGGCCAGCCTGGTGCTGGACCCGGCCAAGACCGAGATCCGCTACAACAGCGAATGGAGCGAACCGCTGGGCGCACGCGGCATGGTTCAGCTGGCCAGCCGCTACAACGTGGCCCGCATGATGGAGCGCAACGACTTCCACGACCGCTTCCACGGCGGTCAGTCGATCGCGGTGCACGAGTTTTTGTACCCGCTGATGCAAGGCTACGATTCGGTGGCGCTCAAGAGCGACCTGGAGCTGGGCGGCACCGACCAAAAGTTCAACCTGCTGATGGGCCGCCATTTGCAGGCCGAATACGGCCAGGAGCCGCAGTGCATCCTGACCATGCCGCTGCTGGAGGGCCTGGACGGCGTGGAGAAGATGTCCAAGTCGAAGAACAACTACATCGGCATCAGCGAAGCGCCCAACACCATGTTTGCCAAGGTACTGAGCATTTCCGATGTGCTGATGTGGCGCTGGTACACCTTGCTGTCGTTCAAGAGCGAGGCCGAAATCGCTGCGCTGAAGGCTGAAGTCGAAGGCGGTCGCAACCCCAAAGATGCCAAGGTGGCCCTGGCCAGGGAGATCACGGCGCGTTTCCATAGCGCTGCCGCAGCCGATGCGGCCGAGCAGGATTTCAACAACCGCAGCAAGGGCGGCGTGCCGGACGAGATCGCTGAAGTCAGCCTCACCGGCGCACCGCTGGGCATAGCTGCTTTGCTGAAAATGGCCGGGCTGGCCGCCAGCAGCGGCGAAGGCAACCGCCTGATCGACGGCGGCGGCGTGCGGGTCGATTCCAGCGTGGTCAGCGAGAAAGGCCTGAAGCTGGGTCCGGGTACTTATGTGGTGCAGGTCGGCAAACGCAAGTTCGCTAAAGTCACTCTGGCTTAGCCGGTTGAACCCTCCACTTCTTAAAGGACTGCGATGCCCCGTAACCCCCATTTTGTGAAACAGATAGCCGCCGCGTGCCTGCTGGTCGGGTCGGCCATGGCCACCCAGGCTGCCGAGATCGCGGTGTTGAGCGCGGGTGCCATTGAGCCCGGCCTGCGGGCTGCCGTGGCAGCCTATGACGCACAGACAGGGCACCGCACCAGCCTGACTTTCAACACTGCACCGGCGCTGAAAAAGCGCATGGACGACAACCCCGCATTCGACGTGGTGATCGCACCGCGCGCCGTGATTGGCGAGTTTGCCGCCGCCAGCAAACTGGCCGAAACCCGCGCCAATCTGGGCCGCGTCGGCATGGGGGTGGCCGTGCGGGATGGCGCGCCTGTGCCCGACATCCGCAGCGCCGAGGCCCTCAAACAGGCGGTACTGGAGGCGGATTCCCTGGTGTTCAACCGGGCATCGACCGGCCTGTACCTGGAAGGCCTGCTGCAAAAAATGGGGGTGTCTGCCCAGGTGGAAGGCAAAACCAGCCGCTACCCCGACGGCGCGGCAGTCATGGAGCACGTGATCCACGGCCGGGGCCGCGAGATCGGCTTTGGCGCGATGACCGAAATTCTTCTGTACAAAAGCAAGGGCTTGACGCTGGTCGGGCCGGTGCCGGAGGCCGTGCAGAACTACACCGCCTACACCGCTGCGCCGCTGGCATCCGGCACGCAGCAGGCGTTGGCGCAAGAGTTCCTGGCCTTTTTGGCCGGGCCGGTGGGCAAGGCGGCGTTTGTGGCCGCAGGCATCACGGACTAAGCGCGCCGGATGAAGGCTATTCTGCAGCGCGTCGCCCAGGCCCGGGTAGAGGTCGCCGGGCAGACCGTGGGCCAGATCGGCCCCGGCCTGCTGGTGCTGCTGTGTGCCGAGCGGTTGGACACCGATGCCCAGGCCGACCGGCTGCTGGCCAAAATCCTCAAGCTGCGCATCTTTAGCGACGCGGCTGGCAAGATGAATCTGAGCCTGCAAGATGTGGCCGGGGGTCTGCTGGTGGTCAGCCAGTTCACGCTGGCCGCCGATGTGGCGGGCGGCAACCGCCCCAGTTTTACCGCTGCGGCCCCACCGGACGAGGGGCGGCGCCTGTACGACTACTTTGTCGAGCGTGCCCGCCTGGCCCACAGCCCCGTGCAGACGGGGCAGTTTGGGGCGGATATGCAGGTGCACCTGGTCAATGACGGTCCAGTGACCATTCCCATCCAAATTTAGCGCAGCACAATCTCCACCCGGCGGTTACGGGCTTCGGCCACGCCATCGGCGGTGGGTACGGCCAACTGGCGCTTGCCGCGGCCCCGGGCTTCGATCAACTCGGCCCGTACCGGCTGCGGGTCTTGCAGCAGCATCTGGCGCACCTGTTCGGCCCGCTGGAGCGACAAGGCATCGTTGTCACCATCGCTGCCCTGTGCGTCGGTGTGGCCGATGACCAGGATGTCGGCACCGGCACGTTGGCGGGCTGCGGCCACTATGTGGGCCAGATCGGCCTGCGATGCGGCGGTGAGCCGCGTGCCGCCCGCTTCAAAGTAGAGGGTGAACTGCTCGGGTCGCGGCGGCATGGCGCTGAACAGCGCCGGGTAGGTCTGCTGCACGGCGGCCGGGTCCAGGCTGTCTTGCGTGGGGGCTTGGCCCAGGGTGGCGCTGGCGCGCTGGTAGGGCATGGACAGGATCTGGCGGGCCGGTCCCGACACCACCACCACCGACGACGGTGCGCCATCGGCCTGCGGCAGCAGCACCACTTCCGAGCTGGGCGCTGTGGCCCGACCTGCCAGCAGCGCGATCACCAGGCCACCGATGGCGACGATGGCGGGACCCATCATGGTGTGCCTGCGTCGGCATGGACGATGAAGTCGGTGCCCAGCACCCCAATCACCGAGGTGGGCGTGGTGATTCTGACGGCCTCGGGCTGGCCCTTGCCGACCAGTCCGGTGACCATGCGCAGGCTACCGCGCAGCAGGTTCAAAAACAAATTGCCTTTTTGCGTGGTGCCGTTGAAGGCAAAGCTGGTGATGTCGAGCTGGCTGCTGGGGCCAAGCACCAGGGTGCTGCCGTCGCGCATCACCACGCTGGCGGCGCTGTCGGCACCGGTGGCCAGCCGGTCGGCCTCGGCCACGGAGTCGCCGGAATGGGCCGGGTGGGTACCCTGGGCATTGGTGACGGTGACCGTGCCTTGCACGGTTTTAAGCGTGCCTGCGCGGGCCGCATCGCTGTTTTGTGCACCGGCGGTGCTACAGCACAGAACCAGCGCGAGGGTGGATAGCAGGTGTCGCATGGTGTTTGGAGGGTTAGCTGCCGTAGGGGTTGGCGATGCCCAGCCCGGCCAGAATCTGCGTTTCCAGAGATTCCATGGCATCGGCATCGGCTTCGCTGGTTTCGTGGTCGTAGCCCTGGGCGTGCAGGGTACCGTGGACCAGCAGGTGGGCGTAATGGGCTTGCAGGGTTTTGCCGTTCTCGGCGGCTTCGCGGGCCACCACCGGGGCGCACAGCACCAGGTCGGCGGTGACGATCGGCTCCTGGGTGTAGTCGAAGGTCAGCACGTTGGTGGCGTAGTCTTTGTGGCGGTAGTCGCGGTTCAGGGCCTGGCCTTCGGCGGTGTCGACAATGCGCACGGTGATTTCGCCGTCTTGCGCCAAGGCATGTCGAATCCAGCGGGTGACGCTGTGGCGGGGCAGGGCGGCGCGGTGCAAGGCGGCATCCGCAAGTTCACCGAACTGCAGGGAGAGTTGCAGGTTTTTAAGCATGTTTTAGGGCTCTAGCGCATATTCTGATTGCGCCAGTAGCTATTATTTTAGGAGTTTGCACGTTTGCGCGGTACGGCATCGGATTTACCCCGGGTGTCGTAGGCATCCACGATGCGGGCCACCAGCGGGTGCCGCACCACGTCGGCGCTGGTGAAGCGGCAGATGGCGATGCCTTTGGTGCGGCGCAGCACCTGTTCGGCGTCGATCAAGCCGCTGGTTTGGGTTTTGGGCAGGTCAATCTGGCTTACGTCGCCGGTGATCACGGCCTTGGCGCCAAAGCCGATGCGGGTCAAAAACATCTTCATTTGCTCGGGCGTGGTGTTTTGCGCCTCGTCCAGGATCACAAACGCGTTGTTCAGCGTGCGCCCGCGCATGAAGGCCAGCGGGGCCACTTCCAGGGCGTTGCGCTCGAAGGCCTTTTGCACCTTTTCGGCCCCCATCAGTTCGTACAGCGCGTCGTATAGCGGGCGCAGATACGGGTCGATCTTTTGGTTCAGGTCGCCCGGCAAAAAGCCCAGGCGCTCCCCGGCTTCCACCGCCGGGCGGGTCAGCACGATGCGCTGCACGGCGCTGCGCTCCAGCGCGTCCACCGCGCAGGCCACGGCCAGGTAGGTTTTGCCGGTGCCCGCCGGGCCAATGCCGAAGGTGATGTCGTGCTGGGCGATGTTTTCCAGGTAGGTGGCCTGGTTGGGCGTGCGGGCGCGCAGGTCGGCGCGCCGGGTTTGCAGCGACTGGCTGTCAGCGCCTTCGCTGGTGTCGGTGGCCAGCATGAGTTGCACGGTGTCGGGGCGGATCGGGCGGGCGGCTTGCTCATACAGCGCCTGCAGCAGCTCCAGCGCCTGCTGGGCTTTGGGCTTGGGGCCGTCGATCTTGAACTGCTCGTGGCGGTGGGCGATGCTGATTTGCAGCGCCGCTTCGATGGTGCGCAGGTGGCTGTCCATGGGGCCACACAGGTGGTCTAGCCGGGTGTTGTTGGGGGGCGAAAAGGTGTGGCGAAGAATCATGGGTCTATTGTCGCCTGTGCTCTGCTTTTAGAACGCGTTCTCAGGCGCTTGTCCTACCCGGCGGCGGCGCTTGCGTGGGTAGTATGGGCGGGACTATGACTTTGGATTCCGCCCCCCGCATTGCCCCTGGCCCTATTGCACGGCTTTTAGGCCGCTGGGCAGCCGCCGACTTGGCCGTGCCCGCGCAGTGGCGGGCGGCCACCGCGGCTTTGCAGGCGCTGCCGCCCGCAGCGCATTGGGATTTGGCAGGCGTGGAGCGGCTGGACCACGTGGGCGCGCAGCTGCTATGGAACCACTGGGGCCGCCAATGGCCTGCGCAGATCGACCTGCTGCCCGCGCAGCGCAGCCTGCTGGAACGGGTGGCAGAGTTTTCCACCGTCGTGCCTCCCGTGCGCGACACCACCTGGGCGCAGTGCTTTGACGCGCTGGGCGTGTGGGTGCTGGCAGGCCTGGCGCAAGGGCTGGTGCTATTGCGCATGGTGGGCCAACTGGCGCTGGATTTGCTGCGCCTGGTGCGCCGCCCACAGGCCGGGCCGTGGCGGGATATTTCCGGCCACCTGTACCAGATGGGCACCATGGCTTTGCCCATCACCGCGCTGGTGGGGTTTTTGATTGGCGTGGTGCTGGCCTACCTGACCTCGCAGCAGCTGCGCCAGTTTGGGGCCGAGGCCTTCATCGTCAACATCCTGGGCATGTCGGTGGTACGCGAGCTGGGGCCGATGCTGGCCGCCATTTTGATCGCCGGGCGCTCCGGCTCGGCCATCACCGCGCAGATTGGTGTGATGCGCGTCACCGAAGAGCTGGATGCCATGCGGGTGATGGGCATCCCGCTGGGCTACCGGCTGGTGATGCCTCGCGCCATTGCGCTGGCTATTGCCATGCCGCTGATCAGCGTGTGGACCACGTTGACCGCGCTGGCCGGGGGCATGCTGGCGGCTGACCTGGCGCTGGGCATCACGCCAGCATTCTTTTTGCAGGCCCTGCCGGGGGCGGTGGGCGTGGCCAATTTGGGGCTGGCGGTGTTCAAGTCGGCCGTGTTTGGCGTGTTGATTGCGCTGGTGGGCTGCCACTGCGGCCTGCGCGTCAAGCCCAACACCCAAAGCCTGGGGCAGGGCACTACGGCCTCGGTGGTGACGTCGATTACCGTGGTGATTTTGGTCGATGCCCTCTTCGCCATCATTTTCAAGAACGTGGGGGTCTGAGATGGACGCAGACACCATCGTCGATATCCAGGGCCTGTGGACGGCGTTTGGCAGTGGCAAAAGCCGGGTCGTGATCCACCAGGACCTGGCTCTCACTGTGCGGCGCGGCGAAATACTCTCGCTGGTGGGCGGCTCGGGCACCGGCAAAACCGTGCTGCTGCGCCAGATGCTGGGGCTGGAGCAGCCTGCCCAGGGCCAGGTCACTGTGCTGGGCCAGCCCGCAGCCGCGTTGAGCCGCGCCGGGGCGGCCAGCCGGGTCGGCATGCTGTTCCAGCAGGGGGCGCTGTTTTCGGCTTTTACCGTGTTGGAAAACATTGCTTTTCCGTTGCGCGAGCTGCGCACCCTGCCCGAAGCGCTGGTGCGCGACGCGGCCCTGGTCAAGCTGCAAATGGTCGGCCTGAACCCGGCCGATGCCGACAAAATGCCCGCCGACCTGTCGGGCGGCATGGTCAAGCGCGTGGCCTTGGCCCACGCGCTGGTGATGGACCCGCCGCTGCTGCTGCTGGACGAGCCCACCGCTGGGCTGGACCCGAACGGTGCGGACGAATTTGTGGCCCTGCTGCGCGCCCTGCACCAGGGCCTGGGCCTGACGGTGGTGATGGTGACCCACGACCTGGACACCTTGTTGGCCCTCAGCACCCGGGTGGCTGTGCTGGCCGAAAAAAAGGTTCTGGTGATAGGCACGCCCGCCGAGGTGGTGGCCTTCCCGCACCCATTTATCGAACACTTTTTTCTGGGCGAACGCGGGCGGCGTGCTTTGGCTCCGCTGCCCGCTATCCCCCTTCCCCTAGGAGAACTCCCCCATGGAAAATAAATCCCACGCGTTGGCCGCAGGCGCGTTTGTGCTGGTCATTACCGCGCTGCTGGTGGCGCTCGCGGTCTGGCTCACGCGCGACGCGGGCAGCAGCCACCCGTATGAGCTGTCGTCGGGCGACGCGGTCACGGGCCTGCAGCCCCAGGCCGCCGTGCGCTACAAGGGCGTGGCCGTAGGCAAGGTGACCCACATCGGCTTCGACCCCGACGTGGCGGGCAATGTGCTGATCCGCATCGCGGTGGACGACACCACGCCGCTGTCGCCCACCGCCTTTGCCAGCCTGAGCTACCAGGGGATCACCGGCCTGGCCTTTGTGCAAATTGACGACGCAGGCCTGCCGCAGGCGCGGATTCCCCCGGGCCGCAGCGGCGTGCCGCGCCTGCCGCTGGAGACCTCACAACTCGGCAAGCTGACCCAGCAGGTGCCACACATCCTGGAGCAGGTGGACGAAGCCACGCTGCGCCTGAACCAGTTGCTCAGCGATGAGAACCAAAAGCTGCTCACCGGCGTGCTGGTTAGCACCGACCGCGCCACCACCAGCCTGGCCCAGCTCAGCGCCCGGTTGGAACATACCGTCACCCAGCGGCTGGACCCGGCGCTGGCCCGCATCCCGGCCATTGCCCAAGACACCCACCAGGCCATGCGCGCCCTGCAAACCGCCGCCGACACCGCCAACGGCAGCTTTGCTGCGCTGGGCCAGACGGCTGAACGGCTGAACGAAAAAGGCGGCGTGGTGGACCGGCTGGCCGACGGCACGGGTGCGCTGTCGCATGCCGCCGACACCTTTGGCCGCGCCACCTTGCCACGCATTAACCGGGTGGCCGAGGATGCGTCCCGCGCGGCCCGGCAACTGGGCCGCACCGTTACGGGCATCAGCGATCAGCCGCAGTCGCTGATATTTGGTGGCGGTGCCGCCGTGCCCGGTCCCGGCGAGGCGGGCTTTGTGGCCCCTGCTGCGCAACCCTGAATACGGTTTACAAAGGATTTGCTATGGATATAAGAGCTACTGGCGTAGGTTCTACCTGCGCTAAGTGCCTATTTGGCTTGATTTATACGGCCCTGGGTGCCTGCTCGGCCTTGCCCGATAAACCTCTGCGCGCTACGCAGTACGACTTCGGCTCCGGTACCACCACGGCGGTGGCCACGCCCAGCTTGCCGCCCCTGGCATTGGCCGACGTGGAAGCCCCCGGCCTGGCCGATGGCGGCACGGCCATTCTGTACCGGCTGGGCTATGCCGATGCCCAGCAACTGCGCCCTTACAGCCAGGCCCGCTGGAGCGTGCCGCCCGCGCAACTGGTGGGCCAGCGGCTGCGCGATGCACTGGGCCAGCGCCGGGCGGTGCTGGGGGCCAGCGACAGTGCATCACTGGCGCGCACCATCGGCCCAGCACCACGGCTGTTGCGCATTGAGCTGCAGGAATTTACCCAGGTGTTTCAGTCGTCCATTGCCAGCACGGGCCTGGTGCGGTTGCGCGCCACGCTGCTGGAGAGCACGCCGCTGGGCGACAGCCTGCTGGCCCAGCGGTCTTTCAGCGTGCAGCGCCCAGCCCCCAGTGCCGACGCGCCTGGCGGTGTTCAGGCACTGGCGGCGGCCACAGACGCCCTGGCGCAAGAGCTCGATGTCTGGCTGGAGACGGTGGGGCGCTAAACCTTTATCAGGCGGCGATGGCCTGCAGGGCGGCTTTTGGGGGGAGCGGCTTGGCAGTGCCATAGGCAATTTCGCCCGACAACTGGCCACCTTCTTCGATCACCAGCTTGCCGTAGCGCACCTTTCCGGTGACGCGGCCGGTGGCGTAGATCACCAGCTTGTCGCGCACCGTCAGGTCGCCGTCAAAAGAGCCGTGGATTTCGGCAATGTCGATCTCGGCCGAGCCCTTGAAGGCCCCGGCGGCGGTGATCTGCATCAGGCGCGAATCCATCGTCGCTTCGACCGTGCCCTCGACCACCAGGGTGTCGCAATCGGTGATCTCCACGCCCTTGAGTTTGATGTTGGGGCCTACGGTGAGGGTGCTGCCGCTGGCTTTTGCGGCGGGCTGGGCAGCCAAGGTTTCTACAGGGATGTCGATGCTGTCGGCGGGCACGGGCTGCGGTTTCTGGACCAGGGTTTGCGCCTGCGCAAGGTTGCTGCGCACGCCAAAGGCTTCGGGTTCACGCTTGCCAAAAAACGGGGTTTGTAGAGCCATTGGGAATTCCCTTTTGAAAGAAACCCATGGTAGGGGCCTAGGCCGGTTACACATCGGCGCAGGATGCAAGGGATGTAACAGAATGGCCGCACATCCTGTCATGGACAATGGCGTTTTTCAGGACCTGCGCAAGCTCTCTGTGTGCCCAAAGGGCTCCACAGGGGCGCTGCGTAAGTCCTTACTCTTTATCCAGGACCCCCATGATCGGACGACTCCAAGGCCTGCTGGCCGCCAAAAACCCGCCCCAGGTGCTGATCGACTGCCACGGCGTGGGTTACGACGTGGACGTGCCCATGAGCACCTTCTACAACCTGCCGGGCCTGGGCGAGCAGGTCACGCTGCTGACCCACTTTGTAGTGCGTGAAGATGCGCAAATCCTGTACGGCTTCGCCACGCCTGGCGAGCGCGATGCCTTTCGCCAGCTCATCAAGATCAGTGGCGTGGGGCCGCGCACAGCTTTGAGCGTGCTGTCGGGCATGGGCGTGGACGACCTGGCCCAGGCCATCACTTTGCAAGAAGCCGGGCGGCTGGTGAAGGTGCCCGGCATCGGCAAGAAAACCGCCGAGCGCCTGCTGCTGGAACTCAAAGGCAAGCTGGGTTCCGACATCGGCCTGCACCACAGCGCCAGCAGCGATGCCCAGGTTGACATCCTGCAAGCCCTGGTGGCTCTGGGCTACAGCGACAAGGAAGCGGCGCTGGCGCTGAAAGCCCTGCCGGCCGGCGTGGGCGTGAGCGAAGGCATCAAGCTGGCCTTGAAGGCTTTAGGGAAATAGCTACTGGGCATCCCGTACCACGCGGCCATTCAGCGGCTGCACGGGCCGGGCGTTGGCGGGGTATAGCTGGCTGAACAGGCGCAACTGCTCGGGGCTGATCTGCACCGGCTGCTTCAGCACCATCCACAGCACGTTTTCCGCGCAGGGCGGGGTGGTCAGCGAGCCCATGAACTGGTAGTAGCGCATGTCTTGCGGCAGCAGCTCGTTCAGGTCCAGCAGACCGGCGGGCATGCGCACCCGGTCGCCAGTGTCCAGCGGCATATAGGTCCACACTTTGTTGATCAACGTGTTGGCCTGGCCGGGGTCGAGCAGCACGGCAACCACCGCCACCTGGCCGTCTACATCGCGGTGCATCAGGTGCGCCACCATGGCAAACGCCCGCCCGTTGACCCGCTCTTCACTGGGGTGGTGGAACACGATCTGGTACAGCTTGTAGGTGGCACCGCGCACCGTCAGGGTGTTGTCGCCCACCACATCGACCTGGATGGTGCGGCCGTTGTTCAGCACCATGGCACCGCTGGGCTGGTAGTGGATTTGCAGCGGCTCGGCCGGGCCTTGCAAGGTGTTGGTTTCATCAATGGCGATAGGCGACTGGCGTGTGCCCTGGGCGCACAGGTTGAAGTCGGGGCTGAGCTTGGCCCAGGCCTGTGGGCCGGTACTGCCCTCGTAGCCCCAGCGCACGTTGCCGCCATGGGCCATGGCCGCAGTAGCTGCGGCCGCACCGACACCTGGGGCCATGGCTGCCAGGGCTGCGGCGCGGGTGGCGGCTTTGCTGTCGGTCGGGTTGACCAGCCTGTTCGCTTTTGCGTGGGCCGCGGCAATGTCGGGCGGCGGGGCCGGAGCGCCACGGGCACCGGCCTTTTTGGGTTCGGCCTCGATGGTGATGGTGACGGCCTGCGTTTCCACGGCTTTGCCTTTGGTCTTTTTAGAGCTTTTGCCCTCACCGGCGTTGGCTTTGTCGATGGCATCACGCACCTGCTGCGCCATGCTTTCCTTGCTGCCCGGGTCTTGCGGCGCGGGCTTGGCGGGCAGGGTGATTCTGCCCAAGGCCTTGGGCTTGTCGACCGGTGCGTCTTCGGCATGGGCCGTGGCCACCCCCGCAGCGCAGAGCAGCAGGGCCAGCGCCCATCGGGTGGAAACAGAGTGCGTGCGGTGCGTCATGGCGGATCCTGGCGGGGCAAAAAGTATTGGCGTTAACTATAGCCACAAGCGCGGGGCGTTTTTCGGTGCGGGCAGGCCCAGGCGCTATAGTGGCTGTTACCTTTCCGACTTTTCCTGACTGCCTGCCCGTGTCCATCCAGACTGATGATTTTGCCGCGCCGCCCCTCAAGCGCATGGTGTCCGCCGCCCCCACTTCGCCGCAAGAGGAGGCAATTGAGCGCGCCCTGCGCCCCAAGCTGTTTGACGACTACGTGGGCCAGACCAAGGCCCGCGAGCAGCTGGAGATCTTCATTGGCGCGGCCACCAAACGCGGCGAGGCACTCGACCACGTGTTGCTGTTCGGCCCACCCGGCCTGGGCAAAACCACGCTCAGCCACATCATTGCCCACGAACTGGGTGTGAACCTGCGCCAGACCAGCGGCCCGGTTCTCGAAAAGCCCAAGGACCTGGCCGCGCTGCTGACCAATCTGGAAAAAAACGACGTCCTCTTCATCGACGAAATCCACCGCCTCAGCCCGGTGGTCGAAGAAATCCTGTACCCCGCGCTGGAGGATTACCAGATCGACATCATGATTGGCGAGGGCCCGGCGGCGCGCAGCATCAAGCTCGATCTGCAGCCCTTCACCCTGGTGGGGGCCACCACCCGCGCCGGCATGCTGACCAATCCGCTGCGCGACCGCTTCGGCATCGTGGCGCGGCTGGAGTTCTATACGCCCGAGGAGCTGGCCCGCATCGTCAAGCGCAGTGCCGGGCTGCTGAATGCGCCGATGGACGTGGAAGGCGGCTTCGAGATCGCCCGCCGCAGCCGCGGCACGCCGCGCATCGCCAACCGCCTGCTGCGCCGGGTGCGCGACTACGCCGACGTGAAGGGCAACGGCACCATTACCCTGGACATCGCCAACCGCGCCCTGGCCATGCTGGACGTGGACCCGCAGGGCTTTGACCTGATGGACCGCAAACTACTGGAAGCCGTGATCCACCGCTTCGACGGCGGCCCGGTGGGTCTGGACAACATCGCCGCCAGCATCGGCGAAGAGCGCGACACGATTGAGGATGTGATCGAGCCCTACCTGATCCAGCAGGGCTTTCTGCAGCGCACCAACCGCGGCCGCATCGCCACCCTGGCCGCCTACCGCCACCTGGGCGTGACCCCGCCGCAGACCGAGGGTGGGTTGTTTGTAACGGAGTAACTGCATGGCAGTATGATGTATATTTTTATACATCAATGTGGGGCTTGCCATGCACCGTACCCAAATTTATCTGCAAGATGCGCTGTACGACAGCCTCAAAACCCGGTCCCGCAATGTGGGGGTCAGTATTTCGGAACTGATTCGCCGCACGCTGGAAAAAGACATCCAGAAAGACCCGGTGGCCGATGCCCGGGCCTACTTTGATCGGCTCCAACCCCTGCAAAGCTTTGCCAACGTGGATGCCGAAGACTATGTGCGGACTATCCGCAGCAAAAGCCGCATTCTGCGCACGCCGGACGCGCCATGACCCCCGAGCGGCTGGTGCTGGACACCGATATCGTGATCGACCTGCTGAAGAAAAAGCCCGCCGTGGTGGAGCGATTCATTGCCTTGCTGGAAGCCCAAACCACTTTTCTGGTCAGCCCCATCGTGGTGGCCGAAGTCTATGCCGGGGCCTTCGCCCGTGAGCACAAGGACATCGAGGCGTTTTTCGATATGTGTGAATGTGTCGGTATGGACCGTGTCACAGGCCGGGTGGCAGGCCTGTACGCCAACCGCTTCGGCAAGGCTTTCCAAGGTATTTCGTTAGAAGACTACCTGCTGGCCGCCACCGCACAGGTCCACCGCTGCCCCTTGTGGACGCGCAACCGCAAGCACTATCCCATGGACGATATTGTGCTGTTGGCAGAATAAAATAATTTATTAACTACTCACCCCCAGGCTACAGTGCTTCGCATCTTTCGCCAACCCCCTTGCAGGGGGCAACACCAGCAGCCTGGCAAAGCCAGTTCTGCGGTGTTTCTGTAGGGATTGTTTATCGCGCTGCGTGGGACCTGAGCAGTGACCTGTTTTTATATAAAAAGGCCCTCGGCCTGTATTCAGGCTACGCCGGTAGCTACAAAATAAATAGCATTACGCCGTGTTCTCGTCCAGCGCGCCCTGTTGCTCCAAATGCTGGGTATCGGCCCAGCCGACCAGGGTGAAGCCCTCGGGGGTCCACAGCAGGCGGTTGATGGCTGCGTTGCCCAGGTCCCAGGTGCGGGGGGCTTGCAGGCCCTGGCCGGTGGCGGCGCGGTACAAAACGTCCATCACGCCGCCATGGGCCACCACGGCGATCAGCGCGCCGGGGTGGCGGGCCGCCAGGGCGCTGACGCAGGCGACTACGCGGTCACGGAAATCGTTCAGGCATTCGCCGCCTTCGGGGGCAAAAGCCGGGTCGCGCTTGCGCCACAGCAGGGCTTGTTCTGGCAGGCGGGCTTCGATGTCGGCAAAGCTGTGGCCCTGGAAGATGCCAAAGCCGCGTTCGCGCAGGCCCACGTCGGTGGTGATGGGCAGATCCAGAGCCCCGGCCACGGCCTGCGCCGTTGCCAAGGCCCGCAGCAGGTCACTGGCGTAGACGGTGGTGATGGGCTCGCCCGCCAGGGCCCGTGCCAACTGCTGGGCCTGCCAACGGCCGGTGTCGTTCAGGGGAATGTCAAGTTGGCCCTGGATGCGGCTGTCGACGTTCCAGGCGGTTTCACCGTGGCGGATGGCGATGATGCGGGTGGCGTCCATCAGGTTTCTTTCACTTCTGGGTGGGTGGAATGTCTACCGTAATTCTTTGCAGCCCGGCGGGCGGATGCGGGAAGCCGTGCAGGGCAGCCGTGACCATGGCCGGGATCAGGTCGTTGCCGATGGGCCATGTGCTGTCCTGGCTGGCCTGGGTTTCATACACCACCTGGCCGGTGGCGAGGTCGCGCAGCACCAGGCTGAGCAGGCGCTGGTAGCTGCGCACTTCCATGGGCAACATGGGCGCCATGAAGGGGCCGCGCATGCCGCGGCCACCGCCCATCCAGGGGCCGTACGGGCCATATAGGCCATAAGGACCACGGGGACCCCACGGACCGTAGGGGCGACTCCAGCTGCTTTCGGTCAGCAGCTGGGTGTTGATTTGCAGGCTGTAGCGGGCGTTGGGGGTGTCCAGCACCAGCCCGGCTTGCGCCAGGGCGGGTAGGGACAGTTGTTCGACCGCATCCTGGGTGGCGGCATCGGTCTGCTGGGAGGGCAGGCGCTCGAAGCGGAAGCCCAGGGGTCGGGGCACGGCGCTGGTCCAGTTGGTGAAGCTCTGCACGTCGCTGTCCACCCGGGTGATGCTGGCGCAGCCGCTGAGCAGCACGGCTATGCCGACGAGGACGGCGCGCCAGGCAGTCATAGCTGCACTACCTGCAGACCGGACAAACCTGCGGGTGGAAAGGTCGGCGCGTCGAACGCCTGGTCGCCGTCATCGCTGGGCACGCCGGTGGTTTGCAGGCCTTCGAAGTCGTAGCGGCTGCGGTCCATCAGGTGCGAGGGCACCACGTTTTGCAGCGCGCTGAACATGCTCTCGATGCGGCCGGGGTGCTTCTTTTCCCACTCTTGCAGCACCTGGGCGATTTGCTTGCGCTGCAGGTTCTCCTGGCTGCCGCACAGGGTGCAGGGGATGATGGGAAACTGCTTGTGCGCGGCCCAGCGGGTCAGGTCTTTCTCGGCCACGTAGGCCAGCGGGCGGATGACGATGTGGCGGCCGTCGTCGCTGACCAGCTTCGGCGGCATGCCCTTGAGCTTGCCGCCAAAAAACATGTTCAAAAAGAAGGTTTGCAGCATGTCGTCGCGGTGGTGGCCCAGGGCGATCTTGGTGGCACCCAGCTCGTCGGCCACGCGGTACAGAATGCCGCGGCGCAGGCGGCTGCACAGGCCGCAGGTAGTCTTGCCCTCAGGAATCACGCGCTTGACGATGCTGTAGGTGTCCTGGTTCTCGATGTGGAAGGGCACGCCCAGGGCTGCCAGGTAGGTGGGCAGCACCTCGGCGGGGAAGCCGGGCTGCTTCTGGTCGAGGTTGACGGCAATGATGTCGAAGTGGATGGGCGCGCGGGCCTTGAGCTTGAGCAAAATGTCCAGCATGGCGTAGCTGTCTTTGCCGCCGCTCACGCACACCATGACCTTGTCGCCTTCTTCCACCATGTTGTAGTCGACGATGGCCTTGCCCATCTCGCGGCACAGGCGTTTCTCTAGCTTATGCGTTTCGCGTTCGATCTTGAAATCGGGGGCGGCAGGTGAAACTGTGGAAGTGGGGGGGGCAACCTCGTCGGTGGTCCATACGGCGCTCATAGGGGGCAATCGGTTCTAAAAGATGCCGATTATCCCGCCTCAGGCCTTATATGTGGTGGATCAGGGTGCTTTGCCGGCGCTGGCCTTGGTTTCCATCGTGCGTTGCACGGTGCCGTTGGCCTTGAGTTGTTTGAACGCGGCCTGGGTACGCTCTACCAGCGCTGGCGGGGTGCCCAGGCTGTAAGCCATATATATGCCGGTGTTCAGCGCGTCCAGGCTCAGCACCCGTTCCAGCCCGGCGCAGTCGTAAGCGGTGGCGCGGCACTGGGCCTCGGCACCGGCTTCACTGAGCGGCACCATATCCACTTTGCGTTTGACCAACTGGGCAAAGTTTTCACTGGTTTGCGCTGACATCACCAACCGGGTAAAGCCCTGCTGCTGCAGGTACTGGTGGCGCAGGTCGTCACGCATCACGCCGATGGTGTAGTTGCGTGCGGCACCTAAATTGCTGGCGCGGATGTCGGCACGCTCACGCAGCTTATACAGGTGGTAGCGGATCTGCATGAATTCGCCGACCCACTGGAACTTGGCCTCGCGCTCAGGTGTGCGGGCCACCAGGTAGATCAGCACATTGGGTTCGTTCAGCGCCATGTCGTAGGCGCGCGCCCAAGGATATATGTTGAGCCGGTAGTCTTGGATGCCCGCCAGTTGCAGGGTTTTTTCCATTATTTCGGTGGCCGGACCGGTAATTTTCCCGTCTTGCAGGTAGACGAACGGAGTCGTCTCGGTAACCACCTGTACCGTCTGCGCCCAAGGGCTTAGCGGCACCAGTAAGGTCCAGGCGAAGAGGCCGACGCGCCATGCAGAGTTCATGCTGGATTCCTTTGGATTCGAAAAAATCAGCCGTGGGGTGTTTTATGCCGCCGCTTGCCCGTGCACCACCAGCCGGTTGCGGCCTGCGCTTTTGGCCTGGTAGAGGGCTTTGTCTGCCTGGTCGAACAGGGTGTCAAACTTATCCACCTGGGTCGGGTCGAGTTGTGCCAGTCCGATACTGATAGTCACCACCGGTGCGGCTTCCGAGTTGCGGTGGGCAATTCCCAGGTCGGCCACGGCGTGCAGCAATTGGGCGGCCAGCAGTGCGCCCTGGGTGGCATCGGTGGCGGGCAGCAGCACGGCAAATTCTTCGCCGCCGATGCGGGCTACCAGGTCTCCAGCCCGGGCACTGCCTGCCCCCAGGGCTGTCGCCACGCTGCGCAGGCACTGGTCGCCGCTGGCATGGCCATAGGTGTCGTTGTAGCGCTTGAAGCAGTCGATGTCACAGACCAGCAGGGTCAGCGGGTGGCTGGTTCGCAGTGCGCGGCGGAACTCGATCTCCTTCATTTCGTCGAATTGGCGGCGGTTGGCCAGCCCGGTCAGTGGGTCGGTGCGGGCCAGGCCGTCCAGCTGGGTGTTGGTGTTTTCGAGCTGGCTGTTGGCGGCCTCCAGCGCGGCGGTGCGTTCGCGCACCAGTTCGGCCAGGTTGTCGCGGTGGGCCAGCAGTTCGGTTTCATCGCGTTGCTGCTGTTCCAGGTAGTCGGACAGGGTGGTTTGCAACTGGTTGACTCCGCCCACCAGTTGCGATAGTTCGTCTTGCCGCCCTGTGTGGCGGTCCAGGGCCAGCAGTTGTCGCAAGTTGGCAGGAGTTAACTGGCCCAGGTGCTGGGCGATGCGGCGCACATGCACCGTCACCAGGCGGTTCAGTAGCAGCATCATGAGGCTGGCTAGCAGCAAGGACTGGATAATCTGTGTAACCAAAATATCGACGATCTCTGCCCCCAGCCATTGCCAGAGCACTTGCTTGTCGCCATACAGGTCAAAACTTCCCACCACCTCGTAATTGCCCGCAAAAGATTCGTAATCCAGGGGGACGTGCAATACCGGTGCCTGGGTTGATGGCTGCCAGTCGTTGCGCGTTTCGCGCAAAATTTCGGGAGGGTGGTTGGCCGTTTGCAGGGTGACTACCACTTGCCCGACCGAGGCCGCATTGGCGATGCTGGTAATGTGTGTCTGCAGGAGTTCACGGTCCATTTCCCAAATGGCTTTTGAAAGAGTGCGCTGGTATACCTGGGCAATCAACTCCATTTCGCCCCGCATGCGCGTGATATTGTTTTGCCAAGCGGACCAAATGCGGATTCCGGCCACCAGCAGCGTGAACAGCAGGCAGAACACCAATGTGGCCAGCACGATGCGGCCCCCTAAAGAGCCGGGTTTAGCGGCTTTTACAGCCATTTCTTCTGCAGGGCATCGTAGGTGCCGTTCTTCTTGATTGTCTCCAGGCCTTTGCGAAAACGTTCGACCAATACGTCAGGTGTCTTGAGCCCAAAGGCCATGTAGTTGCCGCCGCCGCTGAGCTCGGCGATACGCAGCGCCTTGTGCAGCACCTGGGCCGGGTCGTCGCCGGCCTGGCGTGACATGTAGTAAGCTCCGAGCTCATTCATCACCCACAGGTCGATGCGGCCGAGTTTGAGTTTTTCGTAATTCAGCTCGTATTTGCTACTGGACTGCAGGTTGCGGCCCAAGACGAAGCCTTGCGAGGCCAGGAACTGTTCGCCAATGTCCTGGTTGACGGTGCCAATCTGCAGATTTTTGGCGCTTTCCAGGTCGTTCAGCTGGATGTAGCGGCTTTTCAGGGAGAACAGGTAGAAGTCGGTAGGGGTGATCTGGCCCACCCATTTGAAGAGCTTCTCGCGCTCCTTGGACCGGTTGATGGAGTAGATCAACACGTTTTCGGTGGTTTGCGTGGTCTCGTAGGCGCGGGCCCAAGGCAGGGACTGGAACTGGCCCTCGATGTTGATTTCTTTCAGCACTGCCTGCACCACCTCTGTCCCCAGGCCGGTGATCTTGCCTTTGTCGGTGAAGTTGAACGGTGGATACTCTTCAGTCAGTATCTTGATGGTTTCGAGAGCCTGGGCGGGCAGTGCACACAACCACAGGCATACGCTGGCGATCAGCAGCGCAGCGCGGCGGGTGTTTGCCAGGGTGCCGGACAAAATCATGCAACTCTCCAAGGGGATCGGGATGCAAGCCTATTGAAAGGGTAATAGATACATCTTATTACGCACTTGGCGTGTTTATGCCGATTTCTGGCTCACCATTGCCCGGTTTCTACCCGGATTGCGACTTCGCAGTCGTCAAAAATCTCCAGTTTGGCAATTTTGACGCGCACGCCTAGTACGCCCGGTAATTGCATCAGCCTGGAGCTGAGCTTGCCAATCAGGCTCTCCAGCAGGTTGACGTGCTCGGCGGTGCAGTCGTCGATGATGATCTGGCGTACCTTGCGGTAGTCGAGCACGTGGTTGATGTCGTCGTCGCTGGGCTGCAGCGGCTGCGGGCCGAGGTTGAGTTCGGCATCCACCAGGATGGGCTGCGGCTCGGTTTTTTCGGACTCCAGAATTCCCAGGTTGGCGTTGAAGCGCAGACCGGTGAGTTGCAGGGTTTGGTTGCCGTGGGTGTGGGACATGGTATTTTTTAAGTGAGGTCCTAACTGCTCAGCCCATGCGTGCAGGCAGAACGCCCGCCCGCCAGAAACACCGCAGAACTGGCTTCGCCAGGCTGCTGGTGTTGCCACCTGCAAGGGGGGTGGCGAAAGATGCGAAGCACTGAAGCCTGGGGGTGTGCCATTAAGTGAGGTCCATGAGGGAGAAGTCGCGCTCGAACTGCATCAGGTGCTGCCCGCCGTCCACCAGCAGGGTGGTGCCGGTAATCGAACCATTTTCCAGCGCAAACTTCACCGTGGCCGCCACATCGGCGGCGGTGGACGAACGGCCCAGCGGCGAGATCTGGTGCAGCACGGCAAACTCTTCGTCGCTGAGCATATGGCTTTTGAGCGTCAGGCCTGGGGCCACGCCGACCACCCGCACATGCGGAGCCAGGGCCTGCGCCAGCATGGTGTTGGCCACTTCCAGCGCGGCTTTGGACAGCGTGTAGCTGAAGAAGTCGGGGTTCAGGTTCCACAGCTTCTGGTCCAGCAAATTGACCACCGCACCGCCTGCATTGCGCGACTGCAAATGGCTGTGCAGGGCCTGGGCCAGCAAAATCGGCGCGCCGGTATTGCTGCGCAGGTGCTGCTCCAGCGCGGCAAAGCCGAAGGTGGCGGCGCTGTCGTGCTCAAAAGTGGACGCGCAATTCACCACTGCATCCACCGCGCCAAAGTGCGCCACCACACGGGGCAGCAGGGCGAGCACCGCCGTCTCATCAGCCAGGTCGGCCTGGAATGCATGGTGTTTTAGGCCGCTTGCGCAGGTAATATCTACGCAGTCAGCTACAGTTTGCATAGCATCCTGCTCGGAATGTCGGTAGTGCACGGCTACCTGCCAGCCGCCGCGCGCCAGGGCCAGGGCGATTTCGCGGCCAAGCCGTTTACCGGCGCCAGTTACCAATACGGTACGGGCTGGGGAGGAGGGCGGGTTTGGAGGCAACATTCAGAGACAATCTGCGGGTGGAAAAAACAAACCCCAGTTTAACGATCGCGCTCCAGGCAGAGATTAGCCGGGCTATTGCAGTTGCAGACGGCTGGATGCCTTTTGACCAGTTCATGGCCCAGGCCCTCTACCACCCCGGTTTGGGCTACTACGCCAACGAGCGCCCCAAGTTCGGCAGCCAGGGTGCCGATGGCAGCGACTTTGTGACTGCGCCCGAGCTGTCCGGCCTGTTTGGCCAGGCCCTGGCCGTGCAGGTGGCGCAGGCGCTGCAGGCCACCGGCACCACCGAGGTGTGGGAGTTTGGTGCGGGCTCTGGCGCGTTGGCGCTGCAATTACTCGAAGCCCTGGGCGACCAGGTGCAGCGCTACTGCATCGTTGATCTGTCCGGTACGCTGCGGGCCCGCCAGCAACTGCGCCTGGCCCGGTTTGCCGACAAGGTGCAGTGGGTGACCGAGTTGCCCGCCACGCTGCAGGCCGTGGTGGTGGGCAACGAGGTGCTGGACGCAATGCCGGTGCAACTGCTGGCCCGGGTGGGCGGCCAGTGGCATGAGCGCGGCGTGGCCTGGTCCGGCGAAGAGTTCGTCTGGCAAGACCGCCCCACCGCCCTGCGCCCGCCCGCTGCCATCGACGGCCCGCACGACTACCTTACCGAAGTCCACCCCCAGGCCGAGTCTTTCATCCGCACCCTGGCCGACCGGCTCACCCAGGGCGCGGCCTTCTTTTTGGACTATGGCTTCCCTGAGGCCGAGTACTACCACCCGCAGCGCAACACCGGCACCGTGATGTGCCATTACCTGCACCGCGCCGACCCTAGCCCGCTGGCCCTGGTGGGGCTGAAAGACATCACCGCCCACGTCAATTTCAGCGGCATTGCGCTGGCCGGGCAAGACGCAGGCCTGACGGTGCTGGGCTACACCAGCCAGGCGCGGTTTTTGATGAACTGCGGTTTGCTATCTAAAATGGAGCATGCAACGCATGCAGAACGTGCGCAAGCGCTGAAATTGATTACTGAACACGAAATGGGCGAGTTGTTCAAGGTGATTGCCTTTGGCGCAGGGCCGGAGTGGGAGCCGCTGGGCTTTACCCAGGGCGACCGCTCGCACACGTTGTAGCCATGTTCCGCTGGCTGTTGGTCATCTTTGTCGCCTTGTTGCTCATAGACTGGTTTTCCCCGTTGTTGCAAAAGCTGGGTTTTGGCAGACTGCCCGGCGACTTGCGCTTTCGGCTGTTTGGTCGGCCCTGGTTTATTCCCATCACCACCACCCTCGTCCTCAGCCTGGTTGCAGGCCTGGTCGCTAAATTTATCTAACGAAAAGATCCCCATGAAAGCATGCATCGATGTCGGCGGCACCAAGGTTGCCGTCAGCCTGGCCAGCGGTAACGAAGATCTGCCGGTGCTGCAAGGCCGCCGCACCGAGCCTACCGCCAAAACCGGCACCAACGACGCGCTGGCGGTGCAAATCATCCGCATGGTCAATGAAACCTGCGCCGAACTGGGCATCGACCCCGCGTCGGTGCAAAACGCGGGCGTGTCGTCGGCAGGTCCGTTCATCCTCAACGACGGTCTGATCGAGCTGGCCGGCCCCAATATCTGCGGCGGCATGGCCGGCCCGGCGCGCGGTTTGCCCAACGACTGGACCACCGCGCTGCTGGAAGCCCCGCTGGGAGCCCGCTTCGCCCGCGTGCGCATCGAAAACGACTGCGTCGCCGCGCTGGAGGCCGAACGCCACTGGGGCGCATTGAAAGGCTTTGACCACTGCGCTTATGTCACCTGGAGTACCGGCATCGGCGTGGGCCTGTGCGTGGATGGCCATGTGCTGCGCGGTAAAAACGGCAACGCAGGGCACGCGGGCCACATGTTTGTGAGCGACAACGACGACGCACTGTGCGGCTGCGGCAACGTGGGCGATGTGGAAGGCTTGGTGGCCGGTAACTCCATCGCCCGCCGCTTTGGCCAGGAAGCACCGGTGCTGTTCCAAGCGGCCCGCGCGGGTGATGCCGCTGCCTTGAAAATTGTCGATGACCTGTGTCGCGTGATGGGCCGTACTTTGTACAACCTGGTGGCCGTGCTGGATTTACAGCGCATCAGCATGGGGGGGAGCGTGTTTTGGCATAACCGCGAGTTTCTGTTGCCACGCTTGCAGGCCCATATTGACGGCCATTTGCCTGCATTAACCGCAGGAGCCTTGCTGGTGCCCGCTGGTTTGGCCGACAAAGTGGGTGATTACGCTGCGGTGGCATTGGCCTGAGCCTGGGCTTGGCGTGCAAAAAAGACCATGACTGGATTTGGTTTGGGTATTTTTCGGCCGATGGACTCTGTTTGCTGTAAATAAAACGCTGGTCAGCCATTTTTTAATCATGCAAGTCCAGTAACTGTTTATTTCAGGGTATATAATATAATTTCTCAGTCGTATACCTTGATATATTCGGAAACAAAAAAATGCCAACCTACAAAGAACTTCTCGAACAGCGTGCACTCTTAGAGCAGCAAATCAAACAAGCCCACACGCTGGAAAATGCCGATGCCATTGAGAAAGTAAAAGCACTGGTGGCGGATTTTGGTTTGACTGCCGATGATATTTTTGGCGCCAGCAAACCCCGTGCCAAAGCCGTGGCCAAAGTCGCTCCCAAGTTTCGCAATCCCCTGACCGGTGACACCTGGACCGGCCGTGGCAAACCACCAAAGTGGATTCAAAATCTGGACCGCGAGCAGTTTCTGATCGCCTAAATCACATTCCCTACAGGCTGCATTGCGCAGGCTGCAGCAGATATTCAAAAAGCCCGGTCGTTTGACCGGGCTTTTTGCTTTTTGCTGCCATAGTTTGAAAATACGGGTAGGCGCTGGTGTCGAGATGCTGGGCATCAATCGGGTTCTGTTTTGGCATCAATACCTGGGCTGGCTTGCTATAAGCTGCAGTACCGCTACGGCGTGGCCATGGTTTCTACGTATCTATTACGTAAATACCCTTCATTATTTTCAGGAAATACGATGCAACAACTTTACATTGGTAATAAAAACTATTCATCTTGGTCCATGCGTCCCTGGGTGCTGTTAACGCAGTTGGGTATTGCATTTGAAGAGGTTTATGTCCGCTTTGATTCCTTCGACGCACATTCCCAGTTCAAAGCCACGGTGAATGCGGTGAGTCCGGTCGGCAAAGTGCCAGTATGGGTGGATGGCACGCTGGCGGTATGGGACACATTGGCGATTGCCGAAACCCTGGCCGAGCAATACCCCGGTAAAAACCTGTGGCCGCGCGACCCCCATGCCCGCGCCCGTGCCCGCAGCGTGTGCGCCGAAATGCACTCCGGCTTTGGTGCCCTGCGCAGCCATTGCCCGATGAATATCGAAGCCCGCCTGCCGCTGGTAGGCCAATTGGCCTGGCGCGACCAGCCTGCCGTGCGCGCCGACGTGGCCCGCCTTATCGCCCTGTGGTCCGAGCTGCTGCAAACCCACGGCGGCCCCATGCTGTTTGGCGACTTCAGCATTGCCGACGCGTACTTTGCACCGATCTGTATGCGATTGAATACCTATGCGCTGCCACTGCCCGACGCCGCCCAAGCCTATGTAGACCGTGTAACGGCGCTGCCCAGCGTGCAAGCGTGGATCAAGGAGGCCCTGGCAGAGCAAGACTTCCTCGACTTCGAGGAGCCGTACCGGATCAGCCGGTAGCTAAACTGGGCGGATGCAAATCTATTTAGTCGGCGGCGCGGTCCGCGATGCTCTGTTGGGCCGAACCGGTGGCGACCGCGACTGGGTGGTGGTGGGGGCGACACCCGAGGCACTGGTGGCCCAGGGCTACCTGCCGGTGGGCAAAGACTTTCCGGTCTTTCTGCACCCGCGCACCCACGAGGAATATGCGCTGGCCCGTACCGAGCGCAAGACGGCCCCTGGCTACCACGGCTTTGCGGTGCATGCGGCCATCGACGTGACGCTGGAGCAGGATCTGGCCCGGCGTGACCTTACTATCAATTCAATAGCTGCTAGTGCAAGTGGAACATACGCTAGTGGCCAATTAGACGTAAATTTTGAAGCGTTGACCGATCCCTTCGGTGGCCAGCGTGACCTGCAGGCCAGGGTTTTGCGCCACGTCACCGACGCGTTCCGAGAAGACCCGGTGCGCATCCTGCGCGTGGCCCGCTTTGCTGCGCGCTTCACCGATTTCACCGTGGCCCCCGAGACCATGGACCTGATGTGCGAAATGGTGGCTGCAGGTGAGGTCGATGCCCTGGTGCCTGAGCGGGTGTGGCAAGAGCTGGCCCGTGGCCTGATGGAGCCGCAGCCTTCGCGCATGTTTGCGGTGCTACGCGACTGCGGTGCCCTGGCCCGGCTGCTGCCCGAGGTGGCAGCCCTGTGGGGCGTGCCCCAGCGCGCCGATTACCACCCCGAGATCGATACCGGTATCCACGTGATGATGGTGCTGGACATGGCCGCACGCCTGCACGCGCCGCTTCCGGTGTGCTTTGCATGTTTGACGCACGATTTGGGCAAGGCGACCACGCCCGCTGACGTGTTGCCCCGCCATATAGGCCACGAGATGCGCAGTGCCGACTTGCTCAAAGGCCTATGCCAACGCCTGCGCGTACCCACCGACTGCCGCGACCTGGCCGACGTGGTGGCCCGTGAGCACGGCAACATCCACCGCGGGCTGGACATCAGCGCCTCCGCCGCCCTGCGTCTGTTGGAGCGGGCCGATGCTTTTCGCAAACCGCAGCGTTTTGACTATGCTTTGTTGGCCTGCGAATGCGACGCGCGGGGAAGACTGGGCCTGGGCGAGCAGCCTTACCCACAACGGCCGTACTGGCTGGCGGTGTTACAAGCGGCGCAGTCGGTGGCCACCGAGCCGATTGCCAAGGCCGCCCAGGACAAAGGCGTGCAAGGCAAAGAGATCGGGGGCTTGGTGCATGCCGCGCGGGTCGCAGCGATCAAACATGCAAAGCTGTGCGATTAGCTGGCTAGCTGGCTAGCTGGCTAACTAACTTGCCAAGGGCGGGCCGTCGCTGTCGCCGATTTCCAGTTCCGGCATGCACAGTTTTTGCAGCGACTCCAGCGGTTCGCCGCGCAGGCGTGCCAAGGTCATTTCGGCGAGTGCCACGCCGGTGGCGATGGGGGTGGGCTGCATCACTGCGGTAACGGTGGTGCGCACCACCGAGTCCGAGCCCAGCCCGTCATACACGATCACCGACAGGTCGCGTCCCAGTACCAGGCCCGAATGCAGCACCGCGTGGACGGCGCCGATACCCGCCAGATTGTTGTCGACTAGTACAGCGGTGGGGCGCTGGGGCAGGGCCAGCAGTTTTTGCATGGCTGCATAGCCCGACCGGCGCTCCAAGGCATGGCGCTGTACCGCCAGGGGTTTGAGCGGAATGCCTGCCGCCTTGAGGCTGGCGCAAAACCCGGCATAGCGCTGGTCGGCAAAGTTGTATTCAGGCGGCGCACCCAGATAACCCAGGCGGCGGTGGCCCAGGCGCAGCAGTCGATCCGTGGCCATGCGGGCACCGGCCAGATTGTCGAAGTCAAACCAGGCGTATTCGGAGGTCAGCGATGCGCTGCGGCCGTAGGCCACAAAGGCCACATTGCGCGCCTGCAGCAGTTCCAGCCGCCGGTCGCGCACACGGGTGCGCGGCACCACGAACACACCGATGTGGCGGCCGGTAATGGCCCGCTCATAGGCGGCCAGTTCGTCGTCAGCCGAGGCCGAAACAATCAGCAGGTCCAGCCCCGACTGGGCGAAACGTTCGCTCATCGACGATGCCACCTGCAAAAACTGCTGGTCGCCCAGGTCGCCGGTGGTGATGGGAAACACGATGCCCACAGCATCGGCCCGCCCCAAGGCCAGACCCCGGGCCCGTGCATCGGCCCGGTAGTCCATGCGCGCTGCGGCCTCTAAAACGTCACGGCGTGTGGCCGCGGCTACTTCGGGGTAGCCGTTCATGGCGCGGCTCACGGTGGTGAGCGACAGGCCGAGTTCTTCGGCAATCCGTTTCAGTGACATCTCAAGAGCGTAGTGGGTGGGGCTGGCGGCCGATAGTAGCCTATGGGATTTAAATGTAACGGCATGTCAACCCTGTTAGAAGCGGGTGCAGCCCGGTGTTTGTCGCAATTTTGCAACGGGCGATGGAATGCAGAAAAAATAATTAATTTCCAATTTGGCAGCCAATTTGTATGGTTACAGCTTAGTTACATCAGCACAAACCATCGCCCTTCGAACGCCATGGATAAGTGGCTAAAAATGGCCTCTCCGGGAGGAGAAAGCCAGCCTGAGGATTGTCTTGTACCCCGCTTGTAACTAATGCGTGCATAGGTTAATAGCAAAGAAGTATGAAGTAAGTTATGGATAGTTCATTTGTATGACTATTGGGGTTCATCCTGATCCCACCCTCTACACAGGTAACCAAAAATGCAGCAGGTTTGCAATCTTTGGTGGCAACCAAGGGCTCCGCAAGGCCCTGCCTGAACACAGACGCAAATCCCTCGCAACACTTCAACACACAGGAGATTTCCTTGAGCCACATTCTGAATACCGCATTCCGCGCCACTGCACTCGCCGCTATGGCGATGGTGTCCGCCGCCGCCTTTGCTGCCGTCGATATCGACGCCAACATCGAGTTGGACAGCAAGGTTGAAAACAATGGCCGTGGCGCAGCGCAAACGGGCCGCGTCGAACTCAATGGCAGCAAGAAGATGGGTTCCCAGTACTTCATCGCTGGCCGCGCAACCTATTTGGCCAAGCCAGATGGCACCGCTGGTACCGATGACTTGTGGGCACAGATCGGTAGCGAAACCGCCGACATCAAACTGGGCCGTTTTGAAGCCGCCAACCTGTTCCAGACCCCTGGCGACGTGCTGGTTGAATATGCTGGTTTCTCTCCTTACCAAGCCAATGTGTTGCGCGGTCGCCAAGGTGCGTACGGCAACGGCAATGCGCCTTTCCACGCTGCAGGTACCTTGCAACTGGGCGGCGGTTTGTCGTTTGAGTTGAGCGGTGTGTCCAGCAAAGGTGGCGGCGCTACCGGTGTCCGCCCTGTGTTGAGTTATGCCAATGGCCCATTGCATTTGGCAGCTGGTATTGAAGCCATCCAATACAGCAGTGCTTCCGCAGCTTCGACAACGTACAGCATTGTTGCCGGAAACATTGTGGCTACGCCGGTCGCTGCTTCGGTTATCAAAGGTACGCGCCAAACCGGCTACGGCTTGACGGGTGACTACAACTTCGGCGGCTTCACCCTGACCAGCAATTACGCTTCGGGCAAGGACACCAATGGCCTGAAACAAAGCACCTTTGCCTTGATGGGTGCATTTGGTCAACTGACGGTTGCCAGCGTATTCGGCAAGGCGGCACAAGCTACCGGTGCCGATGCCAAGGTCACCACCTTCTGGGCTGCCTACGCCATTCCATTCTTTGACGTGAAGGGTGCCACCATTACCCCAGCGGTGTCGTTCTCCCGAGCCGGCGGCTCCAACACGGCTGCCAACTCGTCTGGCGGCGCCGTGCGCGTGCATTACGACTTCTAAGTTGTTGACAGCGGTGCCCGCTGTCCACCATGGCCTGCTCCTTTAGGGGAGTCGGGCCAGCGTTCATCAGAAAAGCCCACACCTGCCGTTTCGGTAGGTGTGGGCTTTTTGCATGGCGCGAAGGGGTTCTGTGGGCAAGCCGTATGCGGTGTCACCGCGGACTTAACGTAATAAAGTAACCGTGATTGCGGTTTCCTCGGGTAAACCCAGTGTTCAATTCAAAGCGCTTTGAATTTATACTGCATTGGCTTTAAACCGCAACAAAACTTCGGCCTTGGGCGTTGGCAACACCACCACAAAAGCCCGGGCTGGTACCGAACACAACAGGAGACATTCCATGACAGCAATGACCAAAACCGCAGCCGCCGTGCTGATCAGCTTCGGCGCACTGGGTGCCATCGGCGCGCATGCAGCGGGCGTTACCGTGACCATTTCGTGCGGCTCGGTAGGCCAGGATTTCGAGTTCTGCAAAAAGGCGGGCGACGAGTGGAGCGCCAAGACCGGCAACACTGTCAAGCACCTGAGCATTCCCCAGTCTTCCAGCGACATCCTGGGCTTGTTCCGCCAGATGTTTGCCGCCAAGGCCACCGAGCTGGACGTGCTGTCGGTAGACGTGGTGTGGCCCGGCCTGCTCAAGCAGCATTTGCTGGACCTGACCCCTTACGCCAATGGCGCACAAAAAGACCATTTCCCCGCCATCGTGGCCAACAACACCGTAGACGGCAAGCTGCTGGCCATGCCCTGGTTCACCGATGCGGGTGTGCTGTACTACCGCAAGGATTTGCTGACCAAGTACAACGAAAAAGCGCCCACCACCTGGGCTGAGCTGACCGCCACTGCCACCAAGGTCATGGAAGCCGAGCGCAAAGCCGGTGCCCCCGACATGCAAGGTTTTGTGTTCCAGGCCAAAGCCTACGAAGGCCTGACCTGCGACGGCGTGGAATGGGTGTCCAGCTTCGGCGGCGGCAACATCGTCGATGCCACGGGCAAGATCACCATCAACAACCCCCAAGCGGCCAAAGCGCTGGACACCGCTGCTGGCTGGATTGGCACCATCGCCCCCACCGGCGTGCTGAATTACGGTGAAGAAGAAGCCCGCGGCGTGTTCCAAAAGGGCAATGCCGTGTTCATGCGCAACTGGCCTTATGCCTGGTCGTTGAGCCAGGGTGCAGACAGCCCCGTCAAGGGCAAAGTCGGTGTGGTGGCCTTGCCCAAGGGCGATGGCGGCAAGACCGCCGCCACACTGGGTGGTTGGCAATTGGCAGTCAGCAAGTACTCCAAGAACCCCAAAGAATCGGCTGATTTGGTGATGTACCTGACCAGTGCTGCGGTACAAAAAGACCGCGCTATCCGCGGCTCCTACAACCCGACCATTGCGACTCTGTACAAAGACAAAGAAGTGTTGGCGGCCAACCCCTTCTTCGGCGATTTGTATGACACCTTTGTGGGTGCCGTGCCCCGCCCTGCCACCGTCACCGGTGCCAAATACAACGAAGTGTCGGCTGCGTTCTGGAACGCGACCCACGATGTGTTGTCTGGCAAAGACAAGGGCGCTGACAGCGTCAAGAAGCTCGAAGCCAAGTTAGGCCAGATTCGCCGCGGTCCTAAGTGGGAATAAGCCTCTTCCGTTGAACTTCGGGCCGCTGCGTGCTAGACATGCAGCGGCCCGTTCAGCCACTAGATCCCCTTGGAGTCTCCATGCGCACTAAAACATCCGAACTCACCCGCGAGCGCACCCGCAGCGCGTGGATATTTTTGGCCCCCACGCTGCTCGTTTTGGCACTGGTGGCGGGCTGGCCGCTGGGCCGCACCATTTTCTTCAGCTTCACCGATGCTTCACTGGAAGCGATCGGTGACTCCACGTACAAGATGGTGGGTTTCCAAAACTATTTTGGTGAATACGGCGTGTTCAACCTGAATGCGGTCGAGGGCTTCTGGAGCACCGACTGGGGCATGGCGATTCGCAATACCTTCAAGTTCTCTTTCTTCTCGGTCGTCACGGAGACGTTTCTGGGGATTATTTTTGCCCTGGTACTGAACGCCAATTTCAAAGGCCGCTCGTTCATCCGCGCTGCGGTATTGGTGCCGTGGGCGATTCCGACCATCGTGTCGGCCAAGATGTGGGCCTGGATCATGAATGACCAGTTTGGCGTGATGAACGCCTTGCTGCGCAGTGCCGGCATCATCGACCACAACATTGCCTGGACTGCAGACCCCAGCTACGCGCTGTGGTCGGTGGTGCTGGTGGACGTGTGGAAAACCACGCCCTTTATGGCCTTGTTGATTTTGGCGGCGCTGCAAATGTTGCCTACCGACTGCTATGAAGCGGCCCACGTAGACGGTATCCACCCGGTACGCGTGTTCTTCAAGGTGACCTTGCCGCTGATCTGGCCGGCCCTGATGGTGGCGGTGATTTTCCGTTTGCTTGATGCCTTGCGGGTGTTTGACATCATCTACGTGATGACCTCCAACAGCGTGGACACCATCAGCATGTCTGGTTTTGTACGGCGTGAAATTGTGGACAACAACTATGTGGGCTATGGCTCGGCCGCATCCACGGTGCTGTTCCTCATCATCGGGGCTTGCACGATTCTGTATTTGAAGCTGTCCAAAGTGGACATGACGAAATAAGGACACGGGCCATGAACTACCAACACCAAAAAATACTGGGCACGATCGGGTTGTACCTGCTGGTCGCCGTGATCGCCTTGTTTTGCCTGTTTCCGTTTTACTTTGCGATTGTGACTTCGCTCAAGTCGGGCACCGAGTTGTTCAGCTCTTCGCTGTGGCCTGTGGCACCGTCTTTCAAAAACTACATCGCCATGTTCACCGTGGCCGAGCACCCGTTTGGCCGCCACATCCTCAACTCGCTGATGGTGTCCACCCTGGTGGTGATTGCCTCGCTGTTTCTGGGCGTGACGGCTTCTTACGCGCTGGGCCGCATCCAGTTCCGGGGCCGTGGCCTGCTGCTGCTCACCGTGCTGGCGGTGTCCATGTTTCCGCAGGTGGCGGTGCTGTCGGGCATGTTCGAGCTAATGCAGTACATCGGCTTTTACAACCACTGGTGGGGTCTGACCCTGCCGTACATGGTGTTCACCCTGCCGTTTACCGTATGGGTGCTGACCACCTTTGTGCGCGACCTGCCCAAGGAACTGGAAGAGGCCGCCATCATGGACGGTTGCACCCCCTGGGGCATCATCACCAAGGTGTTTTTGCCGGTGATGTGGCCGGCGCTGGTGACCACCGGCCTGCTGGCTTTCATTGCAGCCTGGAACGAGTTCATGTTCGCCCTGACTTTTGTGCTGAACAACGCCGACCGCACCGTACCCGTGTCCATCTCGCTGATCAGCGGTGCCGACAAGTACGAAATCCCCTGGGGAAAGATCATGGCTGCTTCGGTGCTGGTCACCCTGCCATTGATTGCATTGGTGCTGGTATTCCAACGCAAGATTGTGGGCGGCCTGACGGCAGGTGCCGTCAAGGGCTGAGCGCTAAGTCTAAGTACTAGCCCGTCCTCCCCAAGATTCCTTAAAAACAGTAGGAGACCTCCATGTCTGAAATTCGATTCCGTGATGTCCATAAGCGTTACGCCAGCCACCTGCCCGACACCATCCGCAAGGTCGATTTGGACATCGACAAGGGTGAGTTCGTGGTGTTTGTCGGCCCGTCGGGCTGCGGCAAGTCCACGCTGCTGCGCATGGTGGCCGGCTTGGAAGACATCACCAGCGGCGAGCTGAGCATCAACGGCCAGCGCATGAACGAAACCCCCCCGTCACGCCGCGGCGTAGCCATGGTGTTTCAAAGCTATGCGCTGTACCCGCACATGACGGTGTATGACAACATGGCCTTCGGCCTGAAGCAGGCCAAGACCGACGCTGACACCGTAGAGCAGCGCGTCAAAAAGGCCTCCAAGATCTTGCAGCTTGACCCGCTGCTCAAGCGCCTGCCCAAAGAACTCTCCGGCGGCCAGCGCCAGCGCGTGGCCATTGGCCGCGCCATCGTGCGCGAACCCGATGTGTTTTTGTTCGACGAACCGCTGTCCAACCTGGATGCCTCGCTGCGGGTGCAAACCCGGCTGGAAATCGCCAAGCTGCACAAAGACATCGGCACTGCCAGCATGATCTACGTGACCCACGACCAGGTCGAAGCCATGACCCTGGCCGACAAGATCGTCTTGCTCAACGCCGGTGAAGCCGTACAGCGCGACGGCAGCGTGGCCCAGTGCGGCGCGCCGCTGCAGCTCTACCACCACCCGGTGAACAAGTTTGTGGCCGGTTTCATCGGCAGCCCGAAGATGAACTTCATCGCCGCCCGCCTCACCCGGGCCAACGGCAACACGGCTGTGGCCACGGTGGCCGACGTGGAAGTGCATGCCGAGGTGGATGCCACCCGCATTGCCGCCAATACCGACGTGACCATCGGCGTGCGCCCCGAACACGTGCAGATCGTGCCACCCGGTGGCCCCAATGTGGTGACTGGCCTGGTCGCCTTCTTGGAGCAACTCGGCGAAGCCAGCTACATCTACGTGCGCCTGACCGGTGGCGAGCTGGTCACCGTGCGCGAAAGCGGCCAGTCCAGCAGCAGCGTGGGCAACCCGGTACACCTGTATTTCCCACCGCACTGCATGCACCTGTTTGACGACAACGGTGTGGCCACCAAGCGCACCGCCCCTCAGGAAATTTTGGGCCAGCCCCTGGTGGCGGGCGTGTCGATTTCGCGGGCATCCACCCACGCCTGACGCCATTACCATCATTAGGCATAAAAAGAGCACCTAGCGCATATTCTATAAGCGCTAGGTGCTCTTTTATTTATAGCAACTGGTCGGGCTCAACCCGCAGCGGCTTCAGACCTCTAAATTGTCGATCAGTCGCGTATTGCCCAGCCGCGCCGCGCCCAGCACCACCAGGGGCTCATTGGTCGTGTTGACGGATGCGGGCGGCAGCAGGTCGCTGCGGCGGCGAGCCACCAGGTAGTCGGGGGCCCAGCCGCGGGCGCGCAGGCTGTCCATGGCCTGGGCTTCCAGGGCCGGGATGTCGGTGGCACCGGTACGCAGGTCGGCGGCTAGTGCCTGCAAGGTTTTGGACAGTTGCACCGCCTCGGCCCGCTCGGTGGGGTTGAGGTAGCCGTTGCGCGACGACAGGGCCAGGCCGTCGGCATCGCGCTGGGTAGGGCCAGCCACGATGTCGATCGGCAGGGCAAATTGCTGCACCAGGCGGCGGATCACCATCAACTGCTGGTAGTCCTTTTGGCCAAACAAGGCGGTGCGCTGGCCCTTGGCCTCAGAAAAAACGCAGCCAAACAGCTTCATCACCACGGTAGCTACGCCCACAAAAAAGCCGGGGCGGAACTGCCCCTCCAGCAGGTCGGCCAGCGCCGGTGCAGGCTGGATCTTGAAGGTCTGCGGCTCGGGGTAGAGTGCTTTTTCCTTTGGTGCAAACAGCACGTCGCAACCGGCATCTTTGAGTAACGTGCAGTCGCGCTCCCAGGTGCGCGGGTAGCTGTCGAAGTCTTCGTGCGGCAAAAACTGCAGCCGGTTTACAAAGATGCTGGCTACCGTCACATCACCCAAAGGCTTGGCCTGGCGCACCAGGGCCAGGTGCCCCGCGTGCAGATTGCCCATGGTCGGCACAAAGGCTGGGTGCTGGTGGCTGCTGAGGTGGCTGCGCAGTTCTTCTACGGTACGGGCGATGCGCATGAACGAGTGGGGCAAAAATTTACCAGGCGTGCTGGCTGTTGTCGGGAAAGCTGCCGTCTTTTACGGCGCGCACATAGGCTTCCATCGCGCCCCGCACGCTGGACGCGTCCAGCATGAAGTTGCGCACAAAGCGCGGCATCTTACCCAAGTTGATGCCGAGCATGTCGTGCATCACCAGCACCTGGCCTGCTGTGTCCTTGCCCGCGCCGATGCCGATGGTGGCGCAGTGGGGCAGGGCGGTGGTGAGTTCGGCCGCCAGCGGGGCGGGCACCATCTCCAGCACCACCATGGCGGCACCGGCATCTTGCAAGGCGTGGGCGTTCTGGCGCAGCGTGCTGGCCGCGGCATCCGACTTGCCCTGCACCCGGTAGCCGCCCAGGGCGTGCACGGTTTGCGGGGTCAGCCCCAGGTGGGCACACACCGGGATGCCGCGCTCCACCAGAAACTGCACGATCTCGGTGGTCCAGCCGCCGCCTTCGAGCTTGACCATGTGCGCACCGGCCTGCATCAGCACGCCCGCGCTGCGGATGGCCTGCTCGCGGCTTTCCTGGTAGCTGCCAAACGGCAGGTCGGCAATCACCCAGGCGGTGGACTGGCTGCGTAGCATGCCGCGCACCACGCTTTCGGTGTGGTAGCGCATGGTCTCCAGGCTGACGCCCACGGTGCTGTGCAGGCCCTGGCAGACCATGCCCAGCGAGTCGCCCACCAGGATGCACTCCACCCCGGCGGCGTCGGCCACGGCGGCAAAGGTGGCATCGTAGGCGGTCAGCATGCTGATTTTTTCGCCGCGCTGGTGCATTTCGGCCAGGCGCGGCAGGCTGATGGGGCGGCGCAGCGCCGGGGTGCTGGTGGGCGGCAGCGTGCCGTACGGCGAGGCGTGTGCGGTGGTGTTGGGGGGCGTGGTGTTTCGGGCGGTGTCTGGGCTGGTTTCTGGGGTGGTGTCGTTCATGGCAGGTCCTTGATCAGTTCCACCGCATTGGCCTCCAGCGGGCCGACCTGGCCGAGCCGGGTTTTCAGCGACTGTGGCTGGCCTGTCAGCAGGGCGGCGTAGTTGGTGGTGTTGGAGAGCACTTTTTTCACGTAGTCGCGGGTCTCGGTAAACGGCACATTTTCGGCCCAAATTGCAGCCTCCAGCAGCGGCCCGTTGCGCCACACGCGGGGGCGGCCGGGCCCGGCGTTATAAGCAGCGGCGGCCATGGGCATGGAGCCCGCAAAGTCGTCCAGCACCAGCTTCAGGTAGCCGGTGCCGATGGTGATGTTGGTTTCGCGGTCGGCCAATTGGTCGGGTGTGAAGCCGCTCAGGCCGATCTTCTTGGCGGTCCAACGGGCCGTGGCGGGCATCACCTGCATCAGGCCGGAGGCCCCCACGCCCGAGCGCGCGTCCATGATGAAGCGCGACTCCTGGCGGATCAGGCCGTACACGTAGGCCGGGTCCAGGCTGATGGCCCGGCTGCGCTGCACCACGGTGTCGCGGTAGGGGGTGGGAAAGCGCTGCTCAAAGTCCATCACGGTCTTGGTGCGTTCGCTGGTGTTGATGCAGCGGTCCCACACCTCGCGCTGGCAGGCCAGGTCGGCGGCGGCCAGCAGTTCGCGGTCGCCCATGCCGCCGCGTTCGTGCAGGTTGGTGCTGTAGTTCCATTCGCGGTTGCCTTCGCTGCGCAGGCCCAGTTGGATGGCAGCCAGGCCGCGCTGCAGGCCGATGTTGGCGCGGGCCGCGTCTTTTTCTTCGGGGGTGACGGGCAGCGGGCGCGGCGGCACGGTGATTTTCAGGCCCAGTTCTTCCAGCGCCAGTTGCTCGTAGAAGCCGCGCACCCCGGCGATGCTTTCAAACAAACGTTTGGGCTCTACCCGGTCCAGGTCGGATTTGACCTGCGCCTGCAGGGCGCGGGCTTTCCAGTACACCCAGGTGGGGTCGGCCTGCGCATCTTTGCCCATGGCGCTGACGGCGTTGGCCACCTCTTTCCAGCGGCCTACGCGCAGGGCGCTGCGCACCCGCCAGGCCAGCATTTCGTCGTTCAGGTCCGCGTCTTCGGTGACGTGGCCGTAGTACTCCACCGCCGATGCCGACAGCCGCATGGCCGACTGCTTGCCAATCACGCCCCAGGCCCAGTTGCGCTCTTCGGCGTTGAGCTGGCTGCTCCACTTGCTGTCGAGCAGCGTGGCGGCGTTGTCGGGGTCGGCGAGGGCGATTTTGCTCAGTGCCAGCACCACCATTTCTTTGCGTACCCGCCCCATGGCAGTGGCTTTGCTGCTCAAGAATTTGATAGCGCTATCGTTAATATCTGCCAACGCGGGCAGGGATTCTGGCGCAATAATTTCCAGGGCCTTGGCGGCCATGCGCGGGCGGTTGGCCTCCACACCCAGGCGGGCTTTGCGCCAGATGTCCAGGGGCACCAGTTTCTTGGCCGCAAACAGCTGGCTGGCGGCCTGGGTGCAGCCGTCGTCGGCCTCGCGCTGGGCGTACCAGCTTTTGCGCACTTCGTCGGCCAGGGCCGGGCCGCTGTTGGCACCTTGTTCGATCTGCTCAATGGTCAGGGCGTAGCACCGCACCTCGCGGTCGTCGGCCATGCGGTAGCGGCTGTATTCGTCGGCAAAGGTGGCCCAGTCGCGCCGCTGGCCCAGCAGCAGCAGCCAGTCGTTGCGCAGCCGGTCCTCCTGGTAGGTGTTGGGGAAGCGGCTGCCGAAGACCTGCATGTCGAGAGCGGTCATCTCGTCCAGCCGCAGGCGCTGCTCCCAGTAGGCCGCCCAGGGCTCCAGGAGATGGCCGCGCACCTGGGGCAACAGGGCGGTGAGGCGCTTGCGGTCGCCCTTTTTGAAGGCCTGGGCCATGTCCAGAATGGTGGCATCCCCGGCGGGATCGGACTTGGATTGGCTGCAGGCAGCGCCTGAGAAGACGAGGCTCAGGGCCAGCGTTAAGGATGTCAGAATGGCGGGAACTTGCATGTGGGGATTATGGACAACTCAAACACCGACAAAGCCCAGGACAAAAAAGCCCTGCGCGAGGCACTCATCGCACAACGCCTGGAGCTGCCCGACCGCATGGAGCGGTCCGATTTGCTGCAACGCGTGATGCGCATCTGGCTTGTGGGACGCCCCGACACCGTGATCGGGGCCTACTGGCCCATCAAGGGCGAGTTCGATCCGCTGCCTGCCCTGCACCGCTGGAAAGAAGACGGCGAACTGCTGGACGGCCCGCAGCTCAAGCGCATCGGCCTGCCAGTGGTCAACAAGCTGCACAAAACCATGACCTTCCACGCCTGGTACCCCGGCTGCCCCATGGAAGAAGACGCCTACGGCATCCTGAAACCCAAGGCCACCGAGCTGGTGCAGCCCACTCTGCTGTTCGTGCCCTGCGTGGGCTATGCGGCGGGCGGCTACCGGCTGGGCTACGGCGGCGGCTTTTACGACCGCATGCTGTCCACGCTGGAGCCCAAACCCTTCACTGTGGGCTTGGGCTTTACACAGGGTTACCTGGACGACTTCGAGCCCGAAGCGCACGACGTGCCTTTAGATGCCATCCTGAATGACAACGGGGTGGTGTGGCCTGTGGGTTGATAACACCCCCAGGCTTGCTCACTGCGTGTAGCAGCGCCAACCCCCTTGCAGGGGGCAACAGCAGCAGCCTGGCAAAGCCAGTTCTGCGCTGTTCGCGAGGGGGCATCGCTTCGCTTGCCTTGAGGGTGGCGGGGTTGCGAATGTTCGAATTTATAAAGAAATGGCCGCTAGCGCATATTTCACCTGCGCAAGTAGCTATTTTTAATATAGCAATCACGCTTTCAGTCGAAATGGTCCACGGTGTCCGGGTCCGGCGCATCGCCGATCGCGGTGCGGGTGGCCTGGGCCTGTAGCAGCAGCCAGGCGCAAAAGGCCTTGATTTCGGGCCGGGCGGCGCTGCGCGGGCCCACCACCAGCCAGTAGGCCATGGGCGAGTCCAACCGCATGTGGGGCAGTATTTCCACCAAATCGCCGCTGGCCAGGCTGTCGGCGATCAGCGGCATGCGGGCCAGGGCCACGCCTTGGCCGGTCAGGGCGGCCTGGGCGATCTGGTGCGCGTAGTTGAAGTGCATCCAGCGCTTGGGCTCCAGTTTGTGCAGCTTGTGCATTTCGAACCAGCGCTGCCAGGTCAGCCATTCCAGGTGCTGGGTGCGGTGTGAGTCGCCCGCTTCCAGCAGTGCGAAATGGGCCAGGTCTTCGCCGCGCAGCAACTTTTTGCCGGTTTTCAGCAGCCAGGGGCTGGCCACGGCGGTCAATTGCTCGCCAAACAGTCGCACCGCGCCCGCCGGTACGGTGTCGGGCCGGGCGTAGCGCAGGGCCAGGTCCACGTCAGCGGTGTCCATGTCTACCAGGTTGTCGGTGGCGTCGATGCGGATGTCGATGTCGGGGAACTCGGTTTGGAAAGCCTCCAGCCGGGTGATCAGCCACATCGACGCAAACGACGCCCAGGTACTGATGGCCACGCTTTTGCGCCCGGCGCTGCGCCGAACCATGCGCACCGTGCTGTCCAGCTGCTCCAGGGTTTGGCCCACGGTGCGCATCAATTGCGCGCCCGCGCCGGTCAGCTCCACGGCCCGGGTGTGGCGCAAAAAAAGCGCCACGCCCACCTCGTCTTCCAGCGCCTGGATCTGGCGGCTCACGGCCGATTGGGTCAGCGACAGCTCTTCGGATGCGGCCCTAAAGTTCAGCAGCCGCGCCACGGCGGCAAACGCGCGCAACTGGCCGACTCCGATGGGGCGGGTGCGCAAATGGGTTTGGGTGGTCTGCATTTTGATTCATGCGGTTTGGGAATCAATAGCCTAACCCGTTTTCATTGGACCCGATGGTCTATCGCAACGATGATTCACATCCAAGCAGTTATTTTTCAAGGAGTATTCCATGGCCCAATTCCGCACTCAGCGTAGCTTTTCATCGTCCCTCCCCCTGTCCGCAGCGGCCCTGACGGAATGCTGGAAGCTGGACGCGGGCCTGGCTAGCACCTTCCAGCCGCGCCAGGCGGGTGTGTTCCGCGTGGCCCAGGGGGAGGTGTGGGCCACGGTCAACGGCATGCAGCACGGCGAAACCGAGCTGCCGGGCGACCACCTGCTGAAGGCGGGCGACAGCTTGCCGCTGCAAGTTGGTCAGCGTCTGGTGGTCGAGTCGTGGAACCCGGCGGCCAACACCCCCGTGTACTTCAGCTGGGAACCCGTGGCCGAGGTAGTCTGGGATGGCCGCCGCGAGGCTTCCAGCGCCGGTGCCCAGTGGCGCGGCGGTGTGGTGCAGCCTAGCCGCGACCTGGTGCAGGCCCTGCGTTCGGCGGCGGCGGCGGCCAGTCGGCTGGTGCTGGGCCTGGTCGGCCTGGGCGACTACCTGGTGGTGGGGCGCGGTCGGGCTGCTTGAGCCTACTGCTCCTAAATAAAGAGCTTCCAGTGCAGGTGCTACCTGCGCTGGAAGCTCTTTTTACTTGAGGATGCACACCCCCAGGCTACAGGTGCTGCGCATCTTTTCGCCAACCCCCTTGCAGGGGGCAACACCAGCAGCCTGGCAAAGCCAGTTCTGCGGTGTTTCTGGTGGGTGTGCCTTCAGCCTCTTGCTAAGAGTTGTGCCTCTATGAGGCATCAAATCTGAAGCTGGAAACGGTGATGCCGCCGAAGACGTTGTCTTCGTGGTACACGCAGGTGGCGGTGTCGTTCTCTGCCGCACCCATGGCCACCATCAGCGGGATCAAATGTTCTTCGCGCGGGTGGGCGATGCGGGCGGCGGGGGCGGCGGCCCAGTCCAGCAGGCGGGCTTCGCGTTCGGCGGGGCTGGCGGCCACCACGGTGTCTTGCAGCCACTGGTCAAAGGCCATGGACGGGGCCTTGCCCGGCGGGCCAAACTGGCGCAGGTTGTGGTAGCTCACGCCGCTGCCCACGATGAGCACGCCTTCGTCTCGCAGCGGGGCCAGGGCCCGGCCCAGGGCGATGTGCACGGCCGGGTCCAGCCCGGTTTTCAACGACACCTGCAGCAGAGGTACATCCGCCTTGGGGTACATCACCACCAGTGGCGAAAACGTGCCGTGGTCAAAACCGCGCTGCGGGTCCAGCCGAACCGGCAGACCGGCATCGGCCAGCAGACCCTGGATGCGCACGGCCAACTCCGGCGCGCCGGGGGCCGGGTAGACGACCTTGTAGGTGTGCGGCGGAAAGCCGCCGTAGTCGTACAGCATGCCGGGGTGGGGGTTGGACATGACGCTGAAGGCGTTTTCCTCCCAGTGGGCTGAGACCACCAGAATCGCCTTGGGTGCCGCGTACTGGCGCGGCATGTCGGCCAGCGAGGTGGCCAGCCCGCGCATCGCCTCGCGCATGCTCTCCATGTACGGCCACGGCCCGCCGCCGTGGGAGATGAAATAGGTGGGCAGGGTGGTGGTGGTCATGGTGTGCGGTTGTGCTATGGCGATACCGTATTACACCCGGTTCATCGACCGTACGCAGGACATACGCTGTATGCTATATAAAATGTAGCATACAGCGCAGGTGAAACATGCGTTAGAGGCCTATTCGGTACTTATTCCATCGGCCAGCATGCCCAGGGTGGGCAAGCTGGGGAAGAAGCTGTACAGCGTGCCCTTGGTAGTGACAAACGGCGTGAAACCCCGAAGCTGCGGGTTTGGCGCGGTGGCGGTGGGGATGTCGAACACACCGCCGTTGCCTTCGTGGTTGCCGACGATCGGGTCCTTGGCGGTGCTGGAGTTGGGCACGCCGAAAGGGTTTTTGTTGCCCCATTCGGCCAGCAGGTGCTCAAACTGGTCCTCCAGGCTGGCGCAGAAGAACAGGCCGAGCAGGCCGCGTTCGGCCTGGGGGGCGGCGGCGACCGTAGGGCCGTAGGGAATGCCGCGCCGGATCAGCGGGCGTTTGCGCACCGGCACCACCGGGTCTTCGCGCGGGTTCATGCGGCGGATGTGCGCGCCGAAGGGGCAGCCCAGGCCTTGCGGGTCGGCGGTGAAGTCGAAATCGTTCAGGCCGGCACGGGTGCTGGCTTTGGGGCCAGTGGGTGGTTTTGGCGGTGTGGCTTGCTCGGGCGTGATGACCTGGCCGTCGTGCCAGCGGCCCAGCAGCTTGGCGCGCACGGCCTCTGGCAGGAGGGCGCTGCTGGCCTGGCTGTGCACAAAGGCATCGAAGGCCACAGTGTCCTGGGCCATTTTGCGAAAGGCCGAGAAGCTGCCATTGGCAAAAAACTGCCGCACTTGCGCCGATTCAGACGCGATCAACCAGCGGTTGTAGCCATCGTTGTTGCGGTAGCCCAGCAGGAATTCGCCCGGGGGCTGCAGCTTCTGCGCTACCTTCAGGTCGGCGTGGCCAGGGGTGTGGTGGTGCAGGCCGTCGATCAAGGGGTTGGTGATGCCGTCCAAAAAGCCAAAGTGTTCGCGCCGGGATTTTTTGTTGTGCCCCAGGTGCCCACCGTCGAAGGGCTGGGCCCAGCCCTCGGGGGCAAAGGCCGGGCCCGCCAAGGTTTGCAGGGTGGTGGTGCAGTGGTCCAGCACGGCAGGGTCATCGGCATGCAGGGTCACAAACAGGTGGGCGCTGGCGTGCTGAAAGGCAGGCTCCCATTGGGCGGCGGCGCTGGGTCCGGTGTCGGCCAAGCGGTGCGAGGCGCGCGGGGCCGCGCCTTCGGCAAAGGCGGTGGCACGGCTCTGGAACAGGCGCAGGTAGCGCGTGGGCAGCTCCATCGCCTCTAGGCCGGCAAAGGTAAAGCCGATGCCAATGGGGCAGCGCTGGTGTTGCAGCAGGGACTGGGCCTGGTCGCGGGAGTTGCTGGCGTTGACCACCCAGCCTTGGTCCAGCAGGCTGCGTACAAACTGGCGCGCCGCAGCGGCCTGGGCGATGCGCAGCAGCAAGTAACGGGTGTGGTGGGTGTCAAAGCCGTTGACCACCAGGTTTTGCAGGTGGGCGGGGTTGGGGGCCGGGTTGGGGGCGGTCATGGCATGCCCTTGGTGGCGCGCTGGATGTCGTCCACCGTGCGGTGGGGGTAGGCGCTGTAGAGGTAGCCGCCCACCGGGGCCTGGTTGTAGCGGCGGATGGTGTCCACAAATTCTTTGGGAAACTCGGCCACCGGCAGGGGCGGTGCGTTCTGGATGTGTTCCAGCAGTTGGTCGAACAAGGGGCCGACGTGCAGCGCAAAGTGTTCGATGTAGGCATCAAAGTCGCCGTCGAACACGGTGTGCAGGGCCAGTTCGCTGTCGTTGTTTTGCAGGTTGAACCAGGCAAAGTGCACATGGCGCGACTGCTCCAGCCGCAGCTCGATGCGCGGTGCGCCATAGGCAATGATTTTCTTCACCATTTCCGCGTGCTCGGAGAGCGGGGTTTTGATGGGCATGACCACGTTCAGCGGCTGCTGGATGATGGTTTTGTCCACGGTGTACTGCAGGGGGAAACTTTCGCAGTTGAAGCCCCAGCGCTTGGTCAGCGGCTTGGGGTCGGCGGTGCGGTGGTCCAGCACCCGGTCCAGGCCGGGCAGCCGCAGCACTTCTTGCACCACGTAGCGCACCAGCGGCAATGCCAGGTGCTGGCCCAGGCACTGGTGCAGGTAGCGGGTGGCGGGCTCGTTGTCGGGCGGGCCACCAAACACCAGCGGGTCGTAGGCGGTGGTGCCGGGCCGGAAGCTGTGGAGCTGCTCGGCCCCGTCTTGGCGGGTCGCCGCGCCGACGGCCAGGATGACGATGGCATCTTTCGGAATCGCCAACCCAGGCGCATCGCCAAACGGGTTGGCTTGCAGCAGCTTGCGCGGCAAAAAGGGGGCGGGTGGTTGCAGGCGCAGGGCTTCCATGACCATGCCTTGCATGGCGCCTACAGCCGTCGGATCGGTGGGGTGGGCCGCCGCGTGGTGGGCGGCGGCAATGGCTTGCGGCAACAGGTTCAGCTGGAAAAACTGGCTCATGGCAATCGACACGCTGGCCTGCACATTGCCAATGATGCCGGCAATCGCACCCACCACAATGGCCGCCAGTTCGGTGCCCGAATACGCCCCGGCGATTTTGGCCAGGCGTGGCAGCACCGGCTCAAAGTGGGCCAGCGCGGGGTGAAAGGCTTGCAGCTCGGCCAATTCGGCTTGAATGGTGTGGGCTTCGTCGATGTCGGTCCGGCTGATGGGGTTTTGGTATTGGTCGATCAGCAGCGCCACCCGCACCAGCAGCGCGCCCATGCCGCCCGAGGCTTCCAGCAGGGTGCCGGGCGAGGTCACAAAATGCCGTGCAAACATCTGGTAGCTCATGCCGGCGTAAGCCATGCGCGTAGTGCGCTCCAGCAGCGCAATGTCGGCCTGGGCAAAGCCAAACAAAAAGCCCACAAAGCGCAGCGCGGCCTGCTCGGCCAGCGTGGCCAGGTCGAAGTAGCGCGATTTCAGGGGCAACGTGCTGGCGGCCTTGTAGGCCACGACCGACAGCACGCCGATGGTGCCCGTGTCGTATTTGAAGGCCTGCATCGCCAGCTTGCGTTGGGCCAGGTGCTCGTCGGTGGCGGGCGTGGGTTGGTCTTTGTCCAGCCCCAGCATGAAGGTGCCGCTGCCCAGCGCCAGGTAGGGTGCGTTGCTGAAAAAAGCGGTGTCGGTTAGTGCACGTTCGATGTGCGCGCGCTGGGTCAGCAGGTAGACGGTTTGGTGGTACTGCGAATTGCCGTCGTCAGTGGCGCGAAACTTGGTATCGGCACGGCTGGTAAAGGGCAGCACCTGGGGGGTGCGCAACAGCTCTTGGTACAGGGCGGCGCGTTGGGTGTCGTCACTTAGCTGGCTGAAGAGCAGGTGGTTTTGGGGGTAGGGCGCGTTGCCGAGCGCATTGAAAGCCGTGAGATGCGGTGTCATGGTTGTTCCGTCGTGGGTGCCGTCCCACACGGTTCCTGCCACGCATGCTCAGGCGGGTGTCAAGTCGTTGTGGGCCGATTGCAGGTGTTGCAGCAAAGCGCTGGCAGCCTGCACGTCGCGAGTGTAGAAACCTTCGATTACGCCGTCATACTCTATTTTAAGGACGCGCTGGGCATCGGCGTTGCGGCCCTGGCTGGCCCACAGATGGGCCAGGCTGGTGGCACTGCGCAGGGCCGCCGCCGGGTGGTGGTGGCTGTGGGTAAATTCCAGCGCACCCAGCAGCCATTGCTGGGCTTCCTCTTGGCGGTCCAGGCCGTTCAGGCGGCTGGATTGCAGCATCAGTTCGCCGGTCAGGCGGCGCACTTCGGCTTCGTGGTAGTGCTCTTTGTAGTGGCAGACCAGGTCAAAGGCTTCGGCCAACAGGGCCAGGCCTTCGTCGGGCCGTCCGGCCAGGGCCAGACCCTCGGCCTGCATGGCCAAGTACAGCGGGCGGGTGACGATGGCCCCGGTGGCCAGCCACTGGGTGTAGGCCTGGCGCATTTCCAGCACCCCGGCTTCCGGGTCGCCCAGCTCGGCCACCAGGCGGCCATGCAGCAGCTGGGCATACGACAGCCACATCGCAAAGCCGCCCTCGCTGCAAATGTCGCGGGATCGCTTGGCGCAGTGCAGGGCCTGGGCGTGTTCGCCGCGGAACAAATGGACCGATGCACAAAACGCATACGCCTCGGCCATGCTGAATTTATGGTCGAGCTGCTCGGCCATGGCCACTACCTTGAGCGCACGCTCCAGGGCCTGGTCGGCTTTGCCCACCTCCCACAGCGCCCAGGCCGAATAGCACAGGCACATTACACCCGGGTCCTGGACCATGCGCGGGTGGTGCTGCAGCTGGCCATAGGCAGTCAGGCAGGTGTCCATGTGCTCGATGGCGACGGCAAATTCACCCTGGTGGAACAGGATGTTGCCCACCGCCCATTGCAGCTGGATTTTGCGCATCGGGTCGGCCGAGTCGGCCAGCACCACGGCGGCTTGCCGGGCGATGACGTGGGCCCGGCCAAAGTCGGCGCGCATGAAGTGGTAGCCCTCCAGCCCCAGCAGGGTTTTCATCTGCGCGGCCTCGTCGCCTGCGCGCTGGCAGAGTTCGGCCGCGCGTTCGTAGGCGTGGCCTACCGGGTCGGCCCCATAGCCCTGGGTGGTAATGAGCTGCCCGGCCAGCATGAGTTGCATGCGCAGCTCGGTGCGGTCGCGCTCGGACGCCGATGGCAGCCGCGCCAGCAGCGCGAGCCCGCTGCGCAGGTGGTTGATGGCCTCGATATGGGCCGAGCGGCTGGCAGCACGGCGGGCCGCGCGTTCCCAGTATTCCAGCGCCTGGACATCGTTGCCCGACTGGCCAAAGTGGTGGGCCAGCAGCTCGGGGTGGGTTTGCGCCATATCGGGGAACTGCTCGCGCACTACGTTGGCAATGGTGCGGTGCAGGCGCTTGCGGTCGCGCTCCCACAGGGATTCATAGGCTGCGTCGCGCACCAGTGCGTGCTTGAAGAAATAGCGCGGGTTGGCGGCATCGCCTTTTTCAAGCACCAGCCCGGAGCGGACCAGCGCCGCCAACTGGGCGGGCAGGTAGTTCAGGCCGATCGGCGAGGTTTCGTGGGCCAGCACGGCTTGCAGCAGTTGCAGGGAGAATTCACGCCCCATGGTGGCACCTACCTGGGCTACTTGCTTGGCGCTGGCCAGCCGGTCCAGCCGGGCCATCAGCAGGTCCTGGATGGTGGTGGGCACGGTGAAGCGGGCGGCCAGGCTGGCATCCAAGCTGTTGGGCTGCACGCCCAGGTCCATCAGCATACGGGTGGATTCTTCGATAAACAGCGGCACACCGTCGGCCTTGTCAGCCAGCAGTTGCACCATGTCGCCGGGCACGGCACAGGGGCCGCAGGCGGTCAAAATCATGGCCCGGGTGGCGGCGGCCGACAGGCCTTTGAGGGGCACCTCATGGACCGCAAAACCGAGGTCGTGCGGCGGGGCAAGTTCCGAGCGCAAAGTCAGCAGCACCAGCAAGGGGGATTGCGCGCCCTCGGCTATCAGGCGGTGCACGCATTCGCGCGTGGACGGGTCGATCCACTGCAAGTCTTCCACCAGCAGGCAGAAAGCGCCATTGCGGGACTCAAATACCAGCCACGACACCAGTACCTCCAGCGTGCGCTGGCGTTGCTTTTCGGCCGATAACTGCACCGGTGGCAGGTGGCCGTCGGTGGCAACGGACAACAGGCTGGCCACCAGCGTCAGGTCGCCGTTTTGCACGTTGTTGGGCATGCGGGCCTGGATGCGGGCGAGCTTGGCCTCGGTAGTGTCGTCGTCTTGCAGGCGCAGTCGGCGGCGCAGCAGGTAGATTAGCGGATGGAAGGCGCTGTGGGTGTGTTCGGGCGTGCAGCGGAATTCGATGGTGCGGTGGCCGCGCGCATACAGGGAGCGGCGGAACTCACTGGTCAGCCGCGACTTGCCTATACCCGCTTCGCCGGACACCAGTACCGCCCGCAAGCCGCTGGTTTGCACGCCTGACCAATGTGATTCGATCAGTTGCAGCTCGGCGTCACGGCCCACAAACGGGGTGCGCTGGGGAGCGGTCTCGGTCCGGGGCATGGCGTGGTCGCGTACTTCGGCCAGCACCTCGTAGGCACTGGTGGCCAGCGGGAAGCCTTTGAGCTGCGGCAGGTCGGTGAGCCGCTCAAACACAAATTTGTCTTTGACGATTTGCCGCGTCGAGTCGCTGGCCACCAAGGTGCCGGGGCGGGCGATGGACTGCAGCCGCGCCGCCAGGTGCAGCGACACGCCAATCGGCTGGCCGGCCTTGACCACCACATGCCCGGTGACTACGCCCACCCGCACCTGCACACCCAACTGGGCCACCGCCTGCAAAATCTCCAGCCCGGCGCGCAGTGCCCTGGCCACTGAATCCTCGTAGGCCAGCGGTACGCCGAAGTAGCACATGATGCCGTCGTCGCCCTGCGGGTCGTCGGACATACCACCCCAGCGGGCCACGATGCCAGCACAAGCGGCGTGGTAACTATCGAGCATGTCGCTGTAGCGCTCGGCCCCCCACAGCCCCAGCAATTGGGTGGAGTCCACCAGGTCGCAGAACATGGCGGTAACCTGGCGCAGGTTGTCGTCCAGGCCGGGCCGGTCGGCGCTGGGCCGCAGCACCAACGCGGCTTCGCCATACAGTGCGGCAGCCCAGGGGGACGCACCGCCATATACACCGCTGGCGTGTTGGTTACCGTTTACCCGCGCCTGGCGCACGGCTTCGCCCAGCGGCAGGCCTTGGAACAGGCCCTGGTACATCTGGTACATAAAGTCTAGATGGCCAGGCGCGCCACAGTGGCCCTCGCATACCAGTACCGGCGCGCCCCGTCGGCAGGCCAGGTGCAGCCAGGGAATATGGGCTTGCGCGGCGGCGAGCGTGGCATGGTCGAACACCAGCAATTGGGCCGTTTTAGCCTGCCGTGCGATGTCCATCCAGCCCAAAGCGGTGGAGTCTCCCAAGGGGGTGGGGCTGAACTCCATCGGTCCTATGCAGTGCACCACATCGTGGTCGTCGGCCAGCCGCAGCAAGCTGGCCCGGTCAAGCGATTGGGCCTGCTCGGCGGTGAGGGTGGTCAGGGCCAGGCCTGCGGTCAGCTGGATGCTGCTGGCCAGCTCTGCGCCATAGGCACTGTGGACCGGCGTGCTGCCCAGGCCTTGCAGTAGCAGCACGCGCAAGGTCTCGCGGTGGGCCACCAGCCGCGCAGTGGGAACCAATGTGGCATCGGACAAGATGCGCCGGGTGGTCTGGAATTTTTCGCCCAGGTAGTGGCTGCCGTCAAACGCCATTTCCCAGGGAATGTCGAGCAGGTTGGCATCCAGTTGCAGGCACAGGCCGCGCGGGGGGCTGTGCATTAAAAACTGGTGGATTTTCTCGGGGAACAGCTGTGCGCTGAGGCGGGTCCCCAGTGCGATCGGGTCGGCCAGAGGCAGGGTTTGCAGAAATCCGTTGGAAAGTACTTTGCTGGCGATGTGGCCGATGGCACGCCCGTCGCTCAGGGCCATGGAAATGACCGTAGCTTCCAGCACGACAGTCAGGGTCAGCGATGGCGTGTCCGGGGCGTGCACAGGCGGGTCCGGGCAAGCGTTATGCCGTGGCAAACGGGGTCGGTGGAGTGGCTGGGGCCTGTCCGGGCAACTGCAGCACGACGTCGGATACCGGGTAGGCCACGCAGGGCAGGATGTAGCCTTCGGCCTTTTCTTCGGCGCTCAGACCCGGCCAGGCGATACGGTAGGCCACCTGGCCACGGACCAGCAGGCAGATGCAGGTGCGACAGGTGCCATTGCGGCACGAACTGGCCAACCGCCGACCCGCATGCTCGGCCGCCAGCAACAAAGGCAAATCAGGTGGCGCATCAAACTGCGCATCCTCGGGTGCGATCTGGGCTTTGTGGGCTGTATGGGCTGTAAAACAGGCGGTTTCGTATCGCATAGGTAAAGCCGAGTTTAGTCGGAGGCTCCGGGGGTGCCAATACCAGCGCGTTTTGCGGCGACAATCCTGGTCCCCCAAAATATTTTCGTGTCCAGGCCTCTACTTTCCCATGACCAGTCCTTTTACCGTTGATGTCCGCCCCGCCGTCTTGAAAGAGGCCCAGGCGATCGCCGACCTGCACGTCAGTGCCACCGCTTCCGCTTACCAGGGCTTGGTGCCCGATGAGCACCTCAACACCATGCCCGCCCCCAAGCGCTTGGGGTTGTGGCGCGATGCCATCGAGTACGGCGACCCGCAGGTACAGGTGGCTTTGGACGGCACCAAGATCGTCGGCTTTGTCGGCTTTGACCGTTCGCGCGACAAAGGCACCAAGAACACGGTTGGCGAAATCTGGTCCATTTACGTGGCAGAAAGCCACTGGGACAAAGGCGTGGGCTTGGCGCTTTGGGATGCCGCCCGCGAAGCCCTGGTCGAGGAGGGCTGCACCACCGTCACCGTGTGGATTCCGCTGCGCAATGAGCGCGCCCTGCGTTTCTTTGATCTGGCCGGCTTCAAGCGCGAACTCAACACCGCCAAGACCGTGCCGATGGGCGACATCAAGATCGAAGAGATCCGCCTGAAACGTGCATTGGACTGATTTGCTATACTTTGCATAGCATAATGCGTATGCAGAATAGGCGCTAGCAGCTTAAAACGCATACAAACTTCTAAAAGACACGCCTTCCAGAAACACCGTGGAACTGGCTTTGCTAGGCTACTGGTGTTGCCTCCTGCATGTCGTATCGGCTTTTCAAGCCGATACGAGGGGGGTTGGCGAAAGACGCGAAGAACTGCAGCCTGGGGGTATTCACCACCTCGCTGGTAGGGGCTGTACCAGGACGATCTGGCGTTTCTCGATTTGCACGTAGCCGCCGTTTTCCAAGTCTTTCAGAATCCGGCTGACCATTTCGCGGCTGCAACCGGTGCGGCTGGCGATTTCCTGGTGGGTGATGCGCTCGGTAATGCGCTGGGTTCCGTCGGGCTGGAGTGTGGCCAGGTTTTGCAGACACTGGCTCAGGCGGCCGTACACGTCCACAAAGGCCAGGTTGCGCGCACTGTTGGTCGCCATGCGGGCGCGGCGAATCACTTTGGACAGCAAGTCCAGCGCGAATTCGGGGTGGCGACCAATAAAACCCAATAGCGTGGTGCGCGTCAGCAGGGTGCAGACGGTGGGCTCCAGTGTCACCACGTTGGCCGAACGCGGCCCGCCGTCCAGCGCCATTTCGCCAAAATAGTCGCCCGGGCCGATCACGCCAAAGGTGATTTCCTTGTCAAAGTCGTCAGTGCAGTACACCTTGACCCGGCCTTCCACCACCACAAACAGCGTGTCACCCGGATCGGCTTCGTGGATCAGTACGGTGCCCTTGCGGTAACGCCGTGCCTCGCCCAAAGGCACCAGTTCGCGCAGCAGCTGGGGCTGCACGGGATCGTTGCAAAAAGCGTGGGTGAGGGCGTTGAGTGGAGACTGCATGGCGTAGAGGTGCGCACGTTGCGCGCACGGAGTCTATGCCATTACGGTACAGATCTTTACATGGACAAAGAATTTGGGCTGGTTGGGGCTCTTGGCTAGTGCTGTACAGCGGCCATGTGCCGGGCCATCGGCGGCAGGATGGACACAGTTTCCACCAACTGGCGGATGGTGTCGCAACGGGTTTTGATGCGGATGCTGCGCAACTGGCTGCGCACAGTGGAAATTTGTACGCCGTGGTGGGTGGCGATTTCGGTGGGCCGCATGCCACTGCATACCGAAGCCAGCACATTGCTTTCGGCGCTGGTCAGGCCGCGCTCGCGGGCGAAAAGCGCCATCGTCGAGCTGTCACACAGTTGCTGTTTGGCAAACACCAGCAAAGCGTAAGGGGCCGCACCGGGGGCGTTCAGCGGCACCAGGGCGACACTGGTGGTGCAATCCTCACCACCGAGGCTGATCAAGGCGCGCACCCCGGTCTGGGCGCGCAGCAGCGCATGCTCCAGCTGCAGTGTGTCTGCGCGCAGCAGGGTGTTGAGTCGCCCGTCCAACATGCACAGACCACTGCGCAGGCTGCCGGGGCTGTTCAAAGCGTCGTGTGCCAGGCGGTTGGCAAAACGGATCTGGCGCGTGGCCATGTGGACTAAGGCCAGACCGTAGTCCATTTGCTCCAGCACGCATTCCATCAGGGCCAAAGTGTCGGACGGCTCGGGCTCGTTGATGTAATTGATGGCATCTGCAGCGAAGGATGAAGGTGCGGTATTCAGCATGGCGTAGTCCCAAGGGAGCCTGCTGGTCCTGCGACATGCAGGCTGGCGTAAGAAGATGCAAAAGGAGATCGGTTTGCAGCACGGCTTGCGCAAGCATAGGCATTTGGATTGATTTTGGGCTGGTATTCAGGCCACTGGAATTTGTGATGTATGCACTAAAAATGCGGTTTAGCTTTGCACCAGGTGCGTACGTGTGAACAATCGGCATTTGCAACACTGTTGCAAAGGGAGAATGTATGCCGCTCGACTTTGCCCGCTATGACGACCTGGTCCACCGCATTTACGATGCCGCCATAGAACCTAGCCACTGGCCGGATGCGATGGAAGGCATCGCCGATGTGTGCCAAGCAAGCCGCAGTTTGCTGTTTACGCCTATGCACAATCCAGAGCAGGGTGGTTTCCTGCTTTCGCACAATATTTCGCAACATGATGTGGAGCTTTGGGCTGCCAAGCATATGTATCGGGATCCGTTTTTGCAGGTTGCGCAAAATCGCAATCTGATTCGAGATGGCACAGCCTATAACGGTGTCGACTTGATACCGCACGATGTGTTGGTGACTACCTCTTTTTACCGTGAATTTTGGGCGCCACAAGACATAGCGCACATCTGCTTTGGTTTCATTTTTGATGGGACGGATGCGCACAAGTTGCCTACCGCGCTGTCGGTATTCAGGCGCAGGTGCGATGCCCCGTTTGACTCTGTACGGGTGGAACTGCTGCGGCGGCTGACACTGCATATCTCACGGGCGCTAGGCGTAATGTTCCACCTGCGCGACAGCCGACTTCAAGTCGCGTCCACCCACGCTGGGCTGGACCGCTTATCTGCCGGGGTGGTGTTGTTGAATGGACGCGGAGGTGTGCAGTTTTGCAATAGCGCGGCGCTGCGGCAATTGCATGCCGCTGACACCGTGCTGCTGCGCGCAGGTGGCCCGCCGCAGGGCGATCGGCTGGCGCTGGCACCCCGCCTGCACGGGCAAGAGACAGATTTTCAGCAGGCCTTGCGCGCGGCCCTGTCGCCGCTGGCCGCCGTACCCGGTCATTTTTCTAACGCCTTGTTACTGCCGGATGCCCATGGCAAACCCATTTGCGTTGTACACACCGCACCTTTGGGCCAAACTTCTGCGTTGGCGGCAGGCAGTGCAGCCCCCAAAGCCATCGTGTTTTTATACGACCTGGCAGCGGCAGGCAAAGTGTCGCCCACCACACTGTGTACGCTGTTTGGACTGACCCCCGCTGAAGCCCGCGCTGCCCAGCAAATGCTGCAAGGCGGCAGCGCCGAGACCATGGCCCAGCGCCTGGGCGTAACCGCCAACACCTTCAAGAGCCAACTCAAAGCGGCCTACGCCAAAAGCGGCACGCACCGGCAGGCGGATTTCTTGAAATTGCTGCTGGCCTTGGTGGTGGCGGGCGGCTAGTCCATCCCCCTTTTTGATGAAGTATGCGGCGGCGCATCCCCTGAACAGGTGATGTGCGGCATTGGTCTTAGGTTGAGCATGGTGACGGTAGCAACCCACAACCCCTGATAGGAACCTCACCATGAAAACCCAGTTCAAACTGGCGCTGAGCAGCGCCGCGATTGCCGCCTTGGCGGCTTGTGGAGGCGATGGCGGAGACGGCAGCAGTCCCGTTCCCGTGGCATCCACCACCACCGATGTGTCCGTCACGGTACTCGACGGACCGATCAAAGGAGCACTGGTGTGCCAGGACACCAACAACGACGGCGCCTGCGCCGACAGCGAGCCGCATGCCACCACCAACGCCGATGGGGTCGCGGTGGTCACCGTCGCGACGGCCGACAAAGAGAAATTCCCCATGCTGGCCATCGTGGCTGCCACGACATCCTCAGACAAAGATACGGGCGTTGTGCCCACGGGCTTTGTTCTGAAAACCCCGGCAGGCAAGCCTGCCATGATCACCCCATTGACCACCCTGGTGCAAAACCTGGTGGCCCAAACCGGCCAGAACGTGGATGCGGCAGAGGCGCAGCTGAAGCTGCAAACCGGCATCACCACGTCTCTGTTCTCCAGCTTTGACATTAAAGACTCGACTCCTGTGGACGGCAGTGTCAAGCCTTACGCCCTGGCACGCATGCTGGTGCTGACCACCCAGCAGCAGGCGCAGTTGCTGGCCAGCGCCAAGGACACTTTATTGCCAGATGGCACCACCAAGATCACCCAGCCAATGCTGGACGCGGTAGTGCAAAAACGGGTGCAAGACCTGCTGAGTTCCATCGTTGCGGCCCTGCCCAGTGCTGCTACCGAAGCCAGCCTGCAAACTGCTGCGGCGGCCTTGGTGGCTGATCAGGGCATCCAGACGGCGGCGGCGGCCACGGCGGTGGCTATCAACGTACTGCCCGCTGTGGCTGGCACGCCGGGCGTGGCAGGGGCGCACCTGAACTATCTGAAGTTCACCAGCGCCACCGATTGGTATACCAATGCCAATGCCTGGACGGCGGCGTAAAACACCCCTGCGGCGGACGGCAGCACCCGCTGGCACCAAGTCCATACCGCACTCAGTGGCGGCTCTGCGCCCTACAGCTGGGGTGCTGGCTCGAGCCCAGGCAGTAGCTCCGAGCTGCATTGGTCGGGTACGGCCTGGACCGGTTGCCCCATCAATTTTGAAAACACCAGCTCGGCGGCCAAGGCCAATGGCCATAGTCCTTACAACTACTGCGATGGCAAAGAGCTGGGAGAAGATTACAAAAACACATCGTTCAGTGTGGCGGGTCAAACCATGGTCAGCGTGCTGAACCAGGTAAAGGCACTGGGCTACACCAACTTCAATATTGCCAATGCCGCCAATCTACTGGGCACGGCGACATTTCCTGCTGCGGCCACGGTGCGTTATGCCTCTGGTGCGGCGCTGTCCACAGCCGTCTCTTATGTGTCCACACCGTGGGAAATCCTCGATCTGTACCCCATGGCGGTGGCGGCGGGTAAAACCAATGCAAACGACACCACGTCGGCCTGCTACCAGGATGTGCCGGCCACCCCGGCCACCAGCCTGGATACGGTGGTCGCCACTATGACCGGCACGCCCTGCATTAATAGCCCAGGCACCCGCCCGGGCCTGAACGGCACCACCTTGTCCAGCGGACCGCGCAACGAAGGGTGGGGCGCGACCAGCGTCCAGGTGGGCCGCATCGGCAATGCGCGGCGCAACCTGCAAAACGGCCAGTCCGCCACCTACTACACCGGCAATACCCAGATACGGGCTTCGTTTGCGGCGGGCAATGTGGCCAAGTACTACGCCTGCCAGGAGCGGTTTAACGGCAGCGCCCGCAATTGCGACCCGATTGGCACCGGCAGCTATGCCATCCAGACCCTGGGCGATGCACGGGTACTGACCTTCAGCGGCCTGCCTGCACTGGATGCGCAACTGGGCTACGTGGATGCCTATGTGGAGCGGGCCGGGCATGTGTACTGGGCCTACCAGGACAAACCCAAAGCTTGGGCCGGTGCCAACCTGAACCTGGTGGCTGCAAACGCATTGTTGGCACAACTGGGTATGCCTGCGGTGGACCCGAATGCGCCGGTGGTGTTGACCACGGCTTCCTACCAAGGCGATTACCGGGGCACTTATAGCGGCAACCGTTCCGGCTACTGGTACGCCACGGTGAATGCTAATGGCTCCACGCAATGCAGCGGTTCTGACAATAGCCTGGGCGCGTGGACCACGGCCTGCACACTGGTGGTGACACCGTCCCCCGCCGACTCCACCCTGGCCAGCTTCACCATGGCGGTGGCAGGGGCCTGGAACTTCAGCGGCACCTTGAACTACAACACCGGGCTAGTTACCGCAGGCACCTGGAACTACAACGGCAATATGAGCGACCTCGGCGTGTTCTCGGGCTACACGGAAGAATAAGTAGCCCTAAGCGCTGCCTCCCGCCCCGCAGGCTTTGGCCTGGCGGGGCTTTTCACTTTTTCTTACCGCTGCGCCGCCAGCTCCCGCAGCGATTGCTCGTACCCCGCCAGCCAGCGCACCGCCGCTTCGCGCTGTTTTGGCGTGGTGCTGTTGTGCACCAAGGCAATGCCCTGGCAGTCTTGCTGGGCCAGGGCCTCGGCATAGCTGCGGTAGCTGGCTTGGGGGGAGTGCATGGAGCGCTCCAGCAGTCCATGCACGGCGGCCCGTGCCTCTGCGGCGGTGGGGGTGTCACGCTGCAGTTGTCGCAGGGTTTGCAGGGTGTCTGTCTGGCGGCGCAGGCGTTCGGTCTGTACCTGCTGGGGGTCGAAGCGGGACTGCTCTACCTGCTGGCGGACCAGGGCTTTTTGCGCTGCGTCGATGCGACCGTAGACCATTTCGGCACGCTCCAGGGCTTTCTCATAGCGCTTTTGGTGCACTTCGGTGGGAGTCAAGGCCAGCCAGTCGCTGCGGTATTCGGCATTGGTCTTGGCGTATTTGCGCTCCAGGTAGCTGATTTGGGCCGGTGTCAGGCTTTGTACCAGGGTGGTGGCGGCCGGTTCGGCATCTACCAGCAGGGCATCGATGTAGCCGCGGACGGTGCTGCCCACGCTGCAGACCTGCTCGGGGCTGAGGTCGTGGGCTACCAAGGTTTGGGTTTGGCGCAGGGTTTGGGCGTAGTCGGGCAGGTCTTGCTGGCGGTTGCGCAACTGCAGCTGGCGCAGGTCGTCACGCACCTGTTGCGACTGGGCTTTGCTGAAGTCGATATGGCCGTCCAGCCACCATGCGGCCAGGTCCACGCCGTTGTTGTAGCCCAGCTTGATGCCGGTGCAGGCCTGCAGTGCACCCAGCAGCAACAACAGTCCCATAATTCGGGTCCATTTAACTAAAAAGTTGCAAGCTATGGCAGAAGTCGATGTTGTCATCATGGCAGCGGGCAAAGGTACCCGCATGAAAAGCAAATTGCCCAAAGTGTTGCATACGCTGGCCGGGCGCGCATTGTTGGCCCATGTGGTTGACACCGCCAGCAGCCTACTGCCCCGCAATGTGGTGGTGATCACCGGCCATGGTGCTACAGAAGTAGAAGCGGCTATCCCAGGCTACATATGCGATGGAGCTGATTTTTCCGTAAATTTTGCCCGCCAGGAACCGCAACTGGGCACTGGCCATGCCGTGCAACAGGCGTTGCCTTTTTTGCCCGACCATGAAGGACTGGATAAGGGCGTGGTGCTGGTGTTGTCGGGCGATGTGCCGCTGACCCAGGTGGACACTTTGCGCCAGTTGGTGGCGGCCAGCGGCGGCGACAAGCTGGCGCTGCTGACGCTGGAGCTGCCCAACCCCACCGGCTATGGCCGCATCGAGCGTAACGGCGATGCGGTGCAGGCCATCGTCGAGCACAAAGATGCCACCGAGGCGCAGCGCGAAATCCGCGAGATCTACAGCGGCATCATGGCCGCGCCCGCCGCCCACCTGCGCACCTGGCTGGCCCGGCTGGACAACCGCAACGCCCAGGCCGAGTACTACCTGACCGACATCGTCAAGATGGCTGTGGCCGACGGGGTACCGGTGGTGGCCCACAAGATCACCGACGAGGTGCAGGTGGCTGGTGTCAACAGCCCCGTGCAACTGGCCGAGCTGGAACGCGCCTACCAGCGCCAGCAGGCTGTGGCCTTGATGGAGCAGGGCGTGCGCCTGGCCGACCCGGCGCGGCTGGACGTGCGCGGCAGCCTGGTCTGCGGGCAAGATGTATCCATCGACGTGAACTGCGTGTTTGAAGGCACGGTAACGCTGGGGGAGGGCGTAAAGATCGGCGCTAATTGCGTCATCGCCAACGCCCGCATCGCGGCGGGGGCCATCGTCCACCCCTTCACCCATATCGACGGCGAAAAAGCCGGGGTCACGGTGGGCGCGGATGCGCGCATCGGCCCGTTCGCCCGCCTGCGCCCCGGCGCGGTGCTGGGCTCTGACGTGCACATCGGCAATTTTGTTGAAGTCAAAAACTCCACCCTGGGCACCGGGGCCAAGGCCAACCATCTGGCCTACCTGGGAGACGCCACGGTGGGCGCGCGCGTCAACTTTGGTGCAGGCAGCATCACCGCCAATTACGATGGGGTCAACAAGCATCGCACGGTGATCGGCGAAGACGTGCACGTGGGCAGCAACTGCGTGCTGGTGGCCCCCATCACCCTGGGCGCGGGCGGCACGGTGGGTGGCGGCTCCACCTTGACCAAGGATGCCCCTGAGGGCGTGCTCAGCGTGGCGCGGGGCCGCCAGGTGGCCATCACCAGCTGGAAACGCCCGGCCAAAAAGGTCCAGCCTTGAGCGATCTGGACATCCGCCTGGCCGATCTGCAGCATCGCCTGCAGCAGAGCGAAGCCCATAACGCCGCCCTGCAGGCCGAGCTGGAGCATTTTGTGCGCAACGTCTCGCACGACCTGCGCGCGCCGTTGCGCCATATCACCGCCTATGCCCCGCTGGTACGCGAGATGCTGGCCGAGGGCGAGGACCCCAGCCCCTGCCTGGATACCCTGGAGCAATCGGCCCGCAGCATGGCCCGCATGGTGGACGCGCTGCTGGAGCTGTCGCGCCTGTCGCGCATCCCGCTGCAAACCACCACCGTACCCATGGCCGCACTGGTGGCCGAGGCGCAGCGCGCACTCATGGCGCAAACCGCAGGACGCAGCATCGACTGGCAATTGCCTGCCGAGTGGCCCGAAGTGCAGGGCGATGCCGCACTGTTGCGCCAGGTGTGGGAGCACGCGCTGTCCAATGCCCTCAAGTTCACCCGCACCCGTAGCACTGCACAGATCACGCTGGGTTGGGAGCCTGCGGCAGATGGCACCACGTTTTGGCTGCGTGACAACGGTGTGGGCTTTAACCCCGCCACCAGCGGCACGATGTTTGATCTGTTCCAGCGCCTGCACGCAGCATCGGCGTTTGATGGTGCTGGTGTCGGCCTGGCCCTGGCGCGCCAGATCGTGCTGCGCCACGGCGGCAGCATCGCCGCACATGGTGTGGTGGACGGGGGCTGCACGCTGCGGTTTACCTTGCCCTTACGTTTTGTATCGGCTTAGCTGGTGATAATCACTGGCAACGCGCTGTGCGCCTTCGCCACTTTTAACCCAGAGACCCGACCATGAAACGTAAATTACTGGCGCTCGCCTTGCTGTCCATCGCGGCGGTGGTGCATGCCGAGCCGAATCCGGCCAAGCAAGAGTTGATCAACAAAGTGCTGCAATTGCAGCAGCCCATGGTGGATTCCACCGTTCGCCAACTGGCCCAGCAGCCGATGGTGCAGTTGCTGCAACAGGCCGGGCCTGCCATACAGTTCCGGGTGCCGTCTGAAAAGCGCGAGGCTCTGGCCAAAGACATCCAGGCGGACATGAAAAAATATGTGGACGAGGTCACCCCGCTGCTCACCGAGCGGGCCAAAAAAGCGGCATCGGTGGATGTCGGCGGCACGCTGGATGCCAAGTTCTCCGAAGACGAGTTGCGCCAGCTCATCGCCGCGCTGGAATCCCCGCTGCTGCGCAAGTTCTCGCAAATGGTGCCGGAAATGCAAAAGTCACTGGCCGACAAACTGGTGGCAGACACCAAGGGCCAGATCGAACCCAAGCTGAAGACGCTGGGCCAGACAGTCGATAAGCGCATCAACGCCGTGGCCACTACACAGCCTGCTAGCAAATAAACCAAAAAACCTGGTGTCGAAAAGGGCAGTAGGCGTAATATTTGTATACGTCTAATGCTATCAATTTAGATGTAATTTTCTATGGTTATGCCGTAGTGCATTCCATCGTTACCGAGCCCGCGTACGCCAACCCTGCCGCCACGCTACCAAAGCGGTCACCCGCCACCAGGCGGGCCTGTGGAAACAGGGCCTGCATAGCGGTTTGCAGCGGTGCCAACGCGGACGAGCCGCCGGTCAGGTACACGGCATCGGGCTGTGCCACCCCGGCCAGCGCCACACATTCCTGTGCGCACTGCACCACCCGCGCCAACTGGGCCTGTAGCGCCTGGGCCAGGCCGTCGGGCGTGAGCTGCGCGCTCAGGTTACGGGCAATGCAGTCCAGGCCGATGGTGGCCGCAGCGCTGGACAGCGAGCAGGCGATCTTGGCACTCTCCACATTCGCCAGGATATGGTGTCCGACCCGCTCTTGCAGTACGTGCAGCAGGCGCTGGTGCAGGACGCGGTCGGCGTAGGCATCGCGTAAGTCCGCGGCCTGGGACAGGCTCTTGCGCGAGTACGACTGGTGGATCAAATGCCAGGTGCTCAAATCAAAAAACACGCCCGACGGCACTTCGCGCCCGCTCGGCCCCACATGGCCCAGGCCCAGCAGCGGCATGGCGTGGCGCAGGTTCAGCAGCTGGTCAAAGTCGGTGCCGCCGATGTGCACACCGGTGGTGGCCAGAATGTCGCCGCTGCGGTCGCCCAGAGCTTGCCGACCCGGGCCGACGCGCACCACGGTGAAGTCGGAGGTACCGCCGCCAATGTCCACCACTAGCACGGTGGTGTCCTGGGTGACACGGCGCTCGAAATCGAAAGCTGCGGCGATGGGCTCCAGCTGGAACTGCACCTCGTCAAAGCCTGCAGCCCGGGCCGCCTGCTCCAGCGTGGCCTGGGCCAAGGCATCGCGCTGTGCGTCGCCATCGACAAAATGCACCGGGCGTCCCAGCATGGCGTGCTGCACGGTGTGGCCTAGGTGGGCTTCCGAGCGCTTTTTCAGTTCCTTGAAAAACATGCCCAGGATGTCGGTGAAGCTGACCAACTGGCCGTTAACCACGGTTTTTTCGTCCATCAGGCCGCTGCCCAGCAGGCTTTTGATGGAGCGCATCAGCCGCCCCTCGGTGCCCGCCAGGTAGGCCTGCATGGCGGCGCTGCCATAGCTGGTGTGCTGGTCTTCGTGCGAAAAGAACAGCGCGGTGGGCAGCGTGGGCTTGCCCGCGTCCAGCGCAATCGTATCCAGGCTGCCGTCGGCGCGTACCAGCGCGGCCACGGTGTTCGAGGTGCCGAAATCAATACCGAGCATCATCCCTGGCTTGCTCCCAGCACCGATTGCAGAAATGCGCCGATGTCGGCCACCTCTTGGGGATGCACGCTGTGCGGCATCGGGTAGGTGTGCCATTGCACGGCATAACCCAGCGCCAGCAGCGTTTGGCGAGAGGCCTCGGCACGCGCCAGCGGCACTACCGGGTCGGCCGTGCCGTGGGCCATGAAGACCGGGGTTTTGAAGTTGGCCGGGTGCCGCTCGGTGGCTAGCGTGTCGGCCAGTGGCAAATAGCCCGACAAGGCCATGATGCCCGCCAGCCGCTTACTGTGGCGCAGCCCGGTGTGCAGGGCCATGGCGCAGCCCTGCGAAAAGCCCGCCAGCACGATGCGCTCGGGCGCAATCCCGCGGGCGACTTCGTTGGCGACCAAGGCTTCGATGGCACGGGCCGAGAGGTGGATACCAGCCGGGTCTTCTTGGCGCACCAGGTCGGCGTTTTTGATGTCGTACCAGGCGGGCATCACATAGCCGTTGTTGATGCTGACCGGCATGGTCGGCGCGTGGGGAAAGACGAAGCGGATGGGCGCGCAGCCGGCCAAGTCCAGCTCGGGCACGATGGCCGCAAAGTCGTCGCCACTTGCCCCCAGGCCGTGCAGCCAGATGACAGCCGCCGTCGGCTGGGGTGCGCTTTCAATTTCGATGCGTTGCAAAAGGGGCGGCAAAGGCGTGGTCATGGTGTGTGGGCAGTGCGGGCCAAGGGTTTGCCCTGGTATTGCAGTCTTGAGAGGAACGTGATTCTAAAGAGAATCGTTCTGAGACGATTCGCCAAAGCATGATTGCTATTTAATTAATAGCAAATTGCGCAGCCTGCGTAATCGCTAGAGGCATATTTGAATGCAAATTTACCTACAAGTAGCGCAAGGAAAAGTCGATTTCCCGTGCCAGTTGTTGTATGGGCTGGCGGTGCAACATGGCCCGCTCCCAGCTTTCCAGCCGGGCACCGCAGACTTCGTCCCCTAACTTAAGAGCTTCCAGCGTCTCTGTGGAGGCCGATGCCTTGGGAAATAGCGATGCGATCTCGCTGGCCAGCACCACACTTGCGCACGCGTGCAGCGTGAGGGTGGCGGTGGATTCTGCGAGGGCTTCCGGGTCCTGGCTGACCGTGTCATGGTGCGAGAGTGGCTTGCTGCTGTACAGGGCGTAGAGGATGCATGCGTTGCGATGGGCAGATTCACTGGACTGCTGTACGGACTGCTCTATGGACTGCTGGTTTCTACCTAGGGTGTTTGGGGTCCCGGCATGAAGCTCTCGAAAATGCTTGAACGCTTGGAATACGGACTCCTCTGAAACCAAAAAGTCATTTTTTCCCTTGAGCTTCAATAAATGCTTGAGCGCCCAATAGTGGTTTTTGGTGAATGCTTTGTGTGTGGCTGGGTTGTGTGCCGAGCCCGCATAAAAGTCTGGCGCAGGAAGTCGAAAATCACCCCTTCGGTAGGGGGTTTCTGTAGACAGCAAATCCACTGCGGCCCGGTCGGCGAATTGCAACAACTGGGACGCGGTTTTGGTTGCTGCACCCAAAGGTGGACCCAATTTGGGGATATGGGTGAGCACATCCTCAACACCCTCCATCCACCGTAATGCGCTTTGCTTGGTAATAAAGCGAAACTCACGCAAACCGTCCTTGATGACCAAAGGAACATCTCTGCTGGGGTGGCTCGGCGGTGCGTTGGATTGCGGCAGGCGGTTCATTGCGGTGAGTCTAACAAGTTGCCATTCACCTACACAGATGTACATTATCCGATGGTGTATCAGGCGTACCTATGTGAGATAAATTGTGGCAACCAAAAAACAAAAAATGGTAGTGGGCATGGAAGCTATGGGAAATGTCCCCAAAGAACTACCTGAAGAAAAAGGGTTGGTAAACAACCGCACACGCCGGATGCGCTTGCGTGCTGCATGGATGTACTTCATTGAGGAAATGACCCAAAACGATATCGCCCAGCAATTAGGTATCGGTCGTGTAACAGTTGTGAGGTTGTTGAGTGATGCCCGTGAACGCAACGAGGTCAAATTCAGCATCCAGGGCGGTTTGCAGGAATGCATCGAAGTTGCGCGCGAATTAGAAAAAAGCTTGCATATTGAAGAGGTGATCGTCGTTCCGATGTCGAGTCCGAACGCGGATGCCACCGGGTCCATCAGCACTGCCACAGGCATGTACTTGAATGAAATCGTCGTTCCGGGCCTGCGTATCGGGGTGGGTTGGGGGCGAACCCTTTTGGAGTCTCTGAGTTACATCAATGAGGTGGCTGTTGCGGATATGTCGGTGGTGTCTTTGCTGGGCGGCATTACCAAGGTCAAGCAGTTCAATCCTTCTGAGTTTGCCTGGCGCTTTTCCAACCTGTTCCAGGCGGAGTGCTACCTGATGACCGCGCCTGCCATCGTGAACTCTCCCGCCACCAAGAAGGCATTGATTGAATTCTGCGGTCTTGGCGAGGTGTTCGACAGGGCACAGTCGTTGGACGCGGTGCTGATCAGTGTGGGGGATTTGAGCGTGGAAGGCACCTCTTACAGAAATGGTTTTGTACCTGAATCTGTGCGAAGTGCCATGGTGGATCTGGGTGCCGTGGGCGAAACATTGTTCAATTATTTTGATGCAAGCGGCCAGTTGGTGAAAAGTTCGATCGACGGTTGCGTCATGGCCGTTCCATTGAAGACGATTGCCAATACGCCCAAACGGATCATTGCCTCCGGCGGCCTGCGCAAGGCAGAGGCGCTACTGGGTGCGATTCGGCTTGTTCGCCCCACTGTTTTGGTCACCGATGAATTCGCCGCCAGGCGGATTTTGGAATTGAACCAGAAGTTGCCCTGACAGCTTAAAAGCCCAGATGTCGCTTGTGTGTACGCAAGCGATGTTGCCGTGAACCAGCGCAGATTCCGGCCATCTCCCTGCCGCTCTACCACCTGCGGAAAATTTCTAATGCGTGTACTGCATGCAAGGCATACCTGCGCCTGAAAACTGCTCCCAGCGGTGAGGCGCCAGGGGTGGAGTGTTACTTTTCGTCTTGGAGGAAACAGTTTGTTCTCATGGACTACTTGCGTGAAATATGAACATTGTGCAAAAATACAATACAAATGTGCAGTTGCTTGATTGCACGCAAGTTTAAAAATCACCCAGGAGACACTATGTCCAAAATTCATCTCAGCGGTCTGGCTGCTGACTTACAAGCACGCGCGTTAACCGGAAAGCCCATCCGCATCGGCTTGATTGGCTCGGGGATGATGGGTACGGATATCGTTACCCAAGTTCTTCAGATGCAAGGCATTGTGGTGGCTGCGATTGCCGACATCAATGTAGGTGCCGCCCTGGCAGCTTTGGCGGCTGCAGGCCATCCCGGGGATGCCCACCGAACCGTAGACTCGCAAAGCAGCTTTGACCAGTGCATTGGGTCCGGAAAAATGGCCATCACCCAAAACTCCGAATTTGTTTGCAAAAGCGGGCTCATTGACGTGGTGGTGGACGCCACTGGCAAGCCTGCGGTCGGTGCGGAGATCGGCTTGACCGCCATGCAGCACGGCAAACACCTAGTGATGATGAATGTGGAAGCCGACGTGACCATCGGCTCCTACCTCAAGTACGAAGCCGACAAGTTGGGCGTGGTGTATTCGCTGGGTGCAGGAGATGAGCCCAGCTCCACCATTGAACTCATTCAGTTCGTGAGTGCACTGGGTTATCCCATCATTGCCGCTGGCAAGGGTAAGAACAATCCCTTGAATATTGATGCCACCCCAGACGACTATGCAGCAGAGGCCCACAGTAAGTCACTCAACCCACGCATGCTGGTGGAATTTGTAGATGGCTCCAAGACCGCCGTAGAAATGTCGGCCATTGCCAACGCCACCGGTTTGATTCCCGATGTGCCCGGTATGCACGGACCCGCGGCTTCGCTGGAAGAACTGCACAAGGTGCTGTGCCCCATCGAAGATGGCGGCATTTTGACCCGCAAAGGGGTGGTGGACTACACCATTGGCAAAGGGGTCGCACCGGGCGTGTTTGTTGTGGCTGAAATGGCGCATCCCCGGCTGCGCGAGCGCATGGATTATCTGAAGCTGGGCAAAGGGCCTTATTACACCTTTTACCGGCCCTACCACCTGTGCAGCCTGGAAGTGCCTTTGACCTGCGCACGGGCCGTTTTGTACGGCCGTGCCGATATGGCCCCGATTCCGGTTCCTACCGCAGAGGTGACTGCGGTTGCCAAGCGCGATCTCAAGCCAGGCGATCGTCTGGATGCTATTGGCGAATACACCTACCGGGCGTGGGCGATGGCTGCGACACAAGCGAAGCTGGAGCAGGCCGTTCCCTGTGGTTTGTTGGAAAAAGGCACTGTGACCCAGGCCATCAAGAAAGGTGAGTTGCTGACCTATGCCAATACCGCAGTGGACACAACTTCCAAGATCGTAGAGTTTCGCAAGCGCCAGGATGCGTTGGTCTACGGCAAGTAAAGGCAGACCACCATGAATGACCGTACCAATCCAACACAGCCCGCTGTTTATACGCAGTTGGGCGCAGAAAAGTTGCACAAGGCCCTGCGCCAGATGCACCTGATTCGACAGTTTGAAGAAGGGGCCGAGCAAGCCTATATGCGCGGACTTGTACACGGAACCATGCACCTCTCGATTGGGCAGGAGGCCAGTGCCGTCGGCGTTGGCATCATGCTGGAGCCAGGTGACTACATCACCTCGACCCACCGTGGCCACGGACACTGCATCGCCAAAGGCGCCGATCCCAAATTCATGTTCGCTGAGTTTTTTGGCAAAGACAACGGCTATTGCCGAGGACGCGGCGGCTCCATGCATATTGCCGATGTGGCCAGTGGCAACCTGGGGGCCAACGGCATTGTGGGCGGTGGCCTGCCGATTGCAGTGGGGGCCGCGCTGGCATTGAAGCAAACCAAAAAACCCAACGTCGTCATCTGTTTTTTTGGGGATGGCGCGAACAACGAAGGCGCGTTCCACGAAAGCCTCAACATGGCGGCCATTTGGAAGTTGCCCGTGGTGTTTGTTTGCGAAAACAACAAGTACGGCATGTCCACATCGACGGAGCGATCCACAGCGGTCAAGAACGTTTCTCAGCGAGCACAGGCATACGACTTTCCTGGTATCACTGTGAACGGCAATGATTTTGCAGAGGTTGCAGCAGCAGCAGGTGAGGCCATTGAACGTGCACGGCGCGGTGACGGTCCGACGCTGCTGGAGTGCATGACCTACCGCCACCGGGGCCATTCCAAGAGCGACCGCAACCGCTACCGCACCAAGGAAGAAATTGACAGTTGGATCGCACGCGATCCTATTCAACTCTTCCAAGCCAATTTACTGGCACTTGGATTGATCCAAGACGCAGAAGCGGCAGCGATGGTGAAAAGTGTTGAGGACGAAATTGAGGCGGGTATCAATTTTGCAAAAGACAGCCCAGACCCGAAAGTCGAAGACTTGACCGATTTCGTTTATACCGATAAGACTGCGGAGACCAGCAATGTCGAATGAAATGCGTGAACTCAGTTATTCGCAAGCCATACAGGAAGCCTTGGGCTTGGCAATGGAGCGCGATGAGCGGGTATTTTTAATGGGCGAGGACATCGGTGTGTATGGCGGCGCTTTCCAGGTGACGGGTGATTTGATCCATCGTTTTGGCGAAGATCGGGTGATGGACACGCCGATTTCCGAACTGGCGGGCGCCGGTGTGGCGGTTGGTGCGGCGCTGCTCAATCGCCGTCCTGTGTATGAGTTCCAGTTCTCTGACTTTGCTGCGTTGGCCATGGAGCAGATCGTCAATCAGGCCGCCAAAATCCGTTTCATGCTGGGCGGTAAAACATCGGTGCCCTTGGTGATGCGTTTCCCTTGCGGTTCTGGTACGGGTGCGGCTGCGCAGCATAGCCAAAGCCTGGAGTCGTGGTTTGCCCATATCCCTGGCTTGAAAGTGGTTCAGCCCTCAACGCCAGCCGATGCAAAAGGCATGTTGCTGGCCGCGATTGAAGATCCAGACCCCGTGATGTTTTTCGAGCACAAACTGCTCTACAAAATGAAGGGCCACGTACCCGAAGGCTATTACACCGAGCCACTGAACAAAGCCGTGGTTCGCCGCCAGGGTAGCGATGTCACTATTGTTGCATCGGCCATCATGGTGCACAAAGCGTTGGAGGCCGCCGCCATCGTGGAAAAAGAAGGTATCTCTGTGGAGGTGATTGATCTGCGTTCATTGCGTCCCATGGATTACTCCACCCTAATCGACAGTGTGTGCAAAACAACGCGGCTTATTTGCGTGTACGAGGGCACCAAGCAGTTTGGTATTGGTACGGAAGTGGCGGCTGCCATCGCTGAAAGCGCTGCCTTTGACCGGCTGGATGCACCCATTATTCGATTGGGTGGTGCAGACTGCCCACTGCCTTACAACCCGGAACTGGAGAAGGCCGCTGTACCCCAGGTGCCTAACATTGTTAACGCCATCCGCAGCAGCGTGAAAGGCAGGGTCTGAGCATGGCGACAGAGATCATCATGCCGCGCGTCGACATGGACATGACCGAAGGCAAGATAGCCCATTGGTATGTGAAAAATGGCGACGCAGTGACCAAAGGGCAGGTCATCTTTGAAATTGAAACCGACAAGGCGACCATGGAAGTGGATGCCCCGGTGGCTGGAACTATCAGTGGACTCCAAGGTGTGGTCGGCGAATCGGTTCTGGTTGGCACCAATCTGGGGTGGATTCTTGCGGCCGGTGAGTCACTCGCTGCGCAAATTACAAGTGGGGCAGAAGAGTCTGACCAGGTTGAGTCGTCTAGCGAGCCCAGCGTTTCTGAAGCTGCACCCGTTGCTGCGGTGCACGAAGAAGTCGTTGGTTTTACCGCCGCCCCATCTGTGTTGCGCGCAACGCCTTTGGCGCGCAGTCTGGCGCATACCCAAGGCGTCAATCTGTTGGATATTGCTGGAACCGGACCCCATGGCCGCGTCCAAGCCGCAGATGTCATGCAAGCATCCATACCCGCTACGGTAGGTGCTGTGGACGATGGTTTTGATCTGCACCTGAACTGGATCGTGCGTGCAGAAGGCGCACCGTTGGTCTTGCTGCATGGCTTTGGTGCAGACCAGGGTGGCTGGCGCAGCCTGGCTTCTCAGGTAAAAGGCGTGCCTATTATTGGCATTGATTTGCCCAACCATGGAAAATCAAAATCCATGGCGATTAGCTCTCTGGACGATATAGCATCTGCTGTTGTATCCCGGCTAGACCAGGAGGGCGTGCGTGAGTTTCACCTTTTGGGGCACTCCATGGGTGGTGCAACCGCACTGGCCATGGTCGCCATGGTGCACCAGCGTTTGAAGTCCTTAACTTTGCTGGCCCCGGCTGGCTTAGGGGCTGACATCCATGGTGGGTTCCTGGATGGGCTTTGCAGAGCCAACAGTGAGACCAGTTTGAAGCCATGGTTGGCTGAACTGTTTCACGACCAAAGTCTGCTCACCAGCTCTTTTGTAGCCACCGCGTACAAGCAGCTTGCATCGCCCCAAAAACGAGAAGCATTGAGAGCGATGGCCCATGCCTTGATGCCTGATGGAACACAGGCGACGTCGCAGCGCGTCGCACTTGAGTCCTTGACTGTGCCTACCAAGGTGATTTGGGGAAATGACGATAGGATCATTCCTATGAAGCACGCCAATGGGCTGCCAGGACGCGTTGCACTGCATGTGCTGAAGAACGTCGGGCATTTGTCTTACATCGAGGCTGGTGGTGTGGTTGCAGCTTTGCTTATGGAGCAATTGCGATAATTTTTGAGAGCTTTGTTTAGGGGCCGTATTTTTAAGCGAAGCTTGGAAATACGGCCTTTTTTACATGTCTAAGATGGACCAAGGCTGCGCCGCTCTGAAGCGAGGCGCATTGCCGGCCGGTTCATGGCGGCCATTGGGGTTTCCCATACGGGTGGAAGCCCAAGGAACAAGTCTAAAAATGCGATGGGTGAGTAAGCATCGTTCCTGGCATTTTCGTGAAAACTATCCCAATGCCGCTGGATCAAATCCATGTTGACTAAAAGTGGCTTTGCACCTAGGTGTAGCCTCCAACTTTCCAGGATGGTCAAGGTTAGGCACAACAAAATTTTGTCTTCGGGCCATTTCAAGGTCTGCTGCGAGACGGGGCCACCGCCACGGTCGGGCGCTTTATTTTCAATCACGGAAATAGGATGGGATCGAATGAAGCTTGTCAGCAAAATGCCGCAGGCATAGTGCGCATAGTCCACTGGGTCCAGCTGCGACAAGTCTTGGCTGTTATGTGTATAGCCAACCCAATGGAAGAAGGCATCCGCTAAATCGCTACTGCGAAGCTCGCATCGAACGTTCAATCGTTGCGCAATCAGCACCAGGCATTCGCTCGCCGATGTCTTGAACCACGTCCAGCTTACGAAGCGACTTTGAAGGTCAGGCAGCTTCGCCCATTCAGCCGCTAATTTTGATTCGATCATGTGTTACTCCTCCGCAATTCTATGGGTTCTCGGCTTTTTTAAGGGTATACCCCAGCCATGAACATATTTACTATTTAAAGAACAAATGTATCATTATTGGCAACAAGCATCTTCAGATCGAGGTGCAAGATACGGTCCGTAAAAGCTAAAACCAGGAGACCTCTATGGGGTTCACACAGTCAGCCTTGTCATTATTGTTCGTGTTCTGGGTACTTCAATCGGCCGGGGCCTGGGTGCAATGGCGCCATTACCAGCAATCGGTTGCAGGCCAGCGCGCAACCTGGAAGCAAGGGTATTTGGGAGTGGGTAAATCCCGCAGAAAATTTGGATTCGGGGCCGTCGCCATGGTGGTTGTGTCGTCCGAGATGCAGGTGAAAAAATTGCAGGTGATGAGTGGCATGTCCATCTTTGCCCGATTCAAGGATATTGCCGCATACGAGGGGCTCACACTGGATGCCCTCGAGTCATCCCTGAAATCCAAAAAACCCAATGATCAACCTTCAAAAGCTATTTATCAAGCAATACAGAGGATTCGGGAGGTGCAAAAAAAATCCTAGTAACTTACCCATCCAGATAGCAGTCGAAGGTCATGAAGCTTTTCGGTAAATTAAATTAAATTCTAAAGGAGACAAAAAATGGAAGCATTCGAATTTCTCGCCCGGGGTGCTGAGGCATTCATCGGAGTATTTAACGCAGGTGGAAAAACTTTTGTTGGTTTTGTAACTGGAATCCTCCCAACATTGATCGTTTTGTTGACGGCCGTATACGCCATTATTGAGCTTGTCGGTGAACAACGGGTGCACCGCTTGGCGCGGTTTGCGGCAGGCAATGTGTTCACGCGCTACACCGTACTACCCTTGTTGGCTATGTTTTTTTTAACAAACCCCATGGCATACACCTTTGGTATGTTTGTAGAGGAAAAGCATAAACCAGCGTTCTACGATTCAGCGGTATCGCTCTGCCATCCCATTACCGGTTTGTTTCCGCATGCCAATCCAGGTGAGCTTTTTGTATGGTTAGGTGTTGCGACGGCTATTACCAAGCTGGCAGAAACAGGCCATGCTCCATTTTCTGTAGCCAAACTGGCATTGGCTTATTTCATTGTGGGGCTTTTCGTTAATTTACTTAAAGGCATGGTTACGGAATGGTTAACTGGCATTATCGCAAAGCGTGAAGGTATCACTTTATAAATACCTGCCATCAATAATAACAAGGAGACACATATGAGTTTCAATAAGATATTTAAGTCGGTCAAAGTAAGCCGTGGCAGCGCCGGTTGGGGCGGTCCGCTGGTAATTACACCTACCGCGCAGCGCGACAAGATTGTGGCCGTCACGGGAGGAGAAATTCCCGAGATTGCCAAGAGGCTGGCCGAGATGACAGGCGCAACTGTCGTGGATGGATTCCGTAATCCGCCACCAGAAAGCGAAATTGCTGCTGTCATCGTGGATTGCGGCGGCACTGCGCGGTGTGGCGTTTATCCTCGCAAGCGCATTCCAACCATCAACACCAATTCAGTTGGCCAGTCAGGTCCCTTGGCTCAGTTTATTACCGAAGACATCTATGTTTCGGGCGTAAGCGCGAGCAACCTTTCCTTTGCGGATGGCTCGGAAATACCGGTGTCGGCATCCACAGGCCACGCCCAGCCCCCAGCAGCGGCACGCCCTGCCAGGGAAGAAGCGGCACAAGGTGGAATGATCGGATTCATTACCCTGATTGGTCGAAAAATGGGCGGGGTTGTGGGCGTCTTGTTCAACAGTGGGCGCAAGTCGATTGACCAGGTGATTCGCAACGTTTTGCCCTTCATGGCCTTCGTGACCATGTTAATTGGAGTTATTACTACGACAGGTTTTGGCAATGTACTGGCGCACTTGCTGGAGCCGTTGGCCGGTAATGTCATTGGTTTACTGGTTCTTTCCGCAATATGTGGGCTGCCATTTCTCTCACCCATTCTGGGGCCAGGGGCGGTTATTGCACAGGTCATTGGTGCGGCCATCATTGGTCCTGCGATTGCAAGTGGCACTATTCCCCCGGCCATGGCGCTACCCGCACTGTTTGCCTACGACACACAAGTTGGATGTGATTTTGTTCCGGTGGGTATGGCTCTGGGAGAGGCCCAGCCGGAAACTATCAGAATCGGGGTCCCTGCTGTGCTGATTTCCCGGCAAATCATGGGCCCAGTTTCGGTGTTGATTGCGTGGGTAGCCAGCTTCGCACTTTAATTTACCAAGACTTACGCAAAATTCTCTTTGCGCCTTAAGGGGGCACAGAGGGCGCTGCGTAAGTCTTATTTAGATCGGATAACGAGATGATTTACTACAGAACCATTTTTACTGAAATTGGAGAGGAAGTTGCGGATCTTATTGATGGCGGAGTTTTGATTCTTTATGCGCATGGAGCACCCCCGGCTTTGGCCGAAGTGTCGGCGTTGCATAAAGTACAAGATGAAGCGGTGGGTTCCGCGCCGTCTGTAGGCTCAGTTATCAAGCTAGGTAATTTAGAGACAAAGATAACAGCGATTGGTGAAACAGCGTGGCACAAAGTGAAAGAGTTAGGCCATGTTGTGATTAACTTTAATGCCTCCCATACAGCTGAAAGACCTGGGGAAATTTGTGTTAAATCACTTGATTTGAGTGAGGTTAAAACCACTGTGAGTAAAGGCTGCCTGCTGATTATTGAAGACTAAAGTCTTTAAAAAATAACTGAATTTCATTTACCTGCGAGATTTATGTTGCACCCATCGATGATGCCCTCTGGTAATCCAAAGGGTTTTGCATAAATCCTGACTTATAGATTATCCAAAGCACCATGATTGAAACAAGCACCACCGTGCGCGTAATCGAAGGTCTACACACCCGACCTGCTGCACAAATGGCCAAATTGATGAAAAAATTTGGCTGTAGTGTTGATTTGGTTTGCCGAGGCAAGACCGCAAGCGCAAAAAGTTCTGTCAAGCTGATGCTTCTTCAGGTTAAAGAGGGTGAAGATGTTTTGCTTCGTGCCGATGGAGAAGAGGAACAAGAAGCCATCGCGCATTTAGTCCGATGCTTGGATGACCCGCAATTCGGAATGAGCTTCGACCAGACACACGCTGCGGTGCTAGCGCCTTCGCCATCCAGTGCGGTAGTTGATACGCGCGGTGACACGCACATTTGCGAAGGACTTAAGGGAATCGCCGGTAGCCGTGGTACGGCTTTAGGACCGGCACATGTCTACTTTCCACAGAAGCTGGTGGCTGATCGCCAGGTGATTGCCGAACACGAGATTCCCGGTGAACTGAATCGTTTCCGGACCGTATTGGCCGGGTTGGAGGCCAGGCTTTCCATCCACAGCACTGGCCATGTTGAAGGACCAGCGGCACAACAAGACCGGGCAATTATCCAGGCTCTGATTGAAGTTGCACAAGACGAGGAATACGTTGGGGCCATCATTCGGGGCATAGAGGGCCGGGGCGATGCCGGCGCAGTTACGTTGCGTGTAGGTGAAGTATTGGCTGCAACATTTTCGGCAATGACCGACGATTACATGCGTGCCAGAGCCGAAGACGTTCGTGGTGTGACAAGGCAATTGGCTGCAGCCTTGCTTGGCCAGTCGTTGCCAGACCTTTCTAACATTCCCCCCGCATCGGTACTGGTGGCTAATGATTTAAGTGCATGGGAGTTTTCTAAAGTACCCATTGCCAATGTGGCCGGACTCGTTTGCATGGGGGGAGCGGCAACATCCCATGTCGCCATCATGGCCCGAACGCATGGCATACCGGCAGTATTGGGTGTTCCCCTTTCGGAAGAAGAGTTGCATGCCATCCAGTACCTGGCTGTAGACGGCGATCACGGGGAGGTCATCGTCAATCCGAATGAGGTCCAAAGGGCGCAGTTCAAGGCAAGAATGGTCGAAGAAGAGCTGGCCCGCAAAGGTCTATCCGCTTTTCGAGATGTCCATCCTTGCACCAAAGATGGCCGCCAGATCGACATTGCCGCCAACTTGGGGTCTTTGGGTGAAATTGCTTTGGCCCAAAAGGCGGGAGCGAAAGGTGTTGGGCTTTTCCGAACCGAATTGCTTTTTATGCAAGGCAGGAGCCTCCCACAGGAAGATGAGCAGGCCCAGGTCTACCTTGCCCTGGCAAATGCCTTCCACCCGCACCCGGTCATTATTCGCACGCTGGATATTGGTGGTGACAAGCCTGTAGCGGGTATAGATTTCCCCCGGGAAGAAAATCCCTTTCTGGGTTGGCGAGGTGTCCGAATGTGCCTGGATCGCCCCGAAATATTCAAGCCACAGTTGCGTGCTCTATTGCGTGCCGCCGTGGCTGGAAACGTCAAGGTCATGATCCCCATGATCAGTGATTTGAGTGAGGTTCGTCGTGTACGCGAGTTGATTTCGGCATGCCAAGCAGAGCTGCAAAGCGAGGCTGTTGATTACGCCATGTTCGAGTTGGGCATCATGATTGAGACGCCGGCTGCAGTGCTGCAGGCCGATGCGCTGGCGGCCGAGGTCAGCTTCTTCTCAATTGGAACGAATGACCTGACCCAATATATTATGGCCACCGACCGCGCAAATGCACAGATTGCGTCACTTTACCGTACCGAGCATCCTGCTGTGCTCAAGGCCATTGAATTGACCTGTCAAGCTGCGAAAAGGGCCGGAATCTGGGTTGGCATCTGCGGAGAAGCTGCTGCAAACCCAGAGTTAATACCGCAGTTTGTGGCGATGGGAGTGACAGAGCTGAGTATGAGCCCAGCATCTATTCTCAGCTCCAAAAAAATAATTTCTGAGATCTCATGAATTGAATATGCCCCGCTTCGGGGCATATTCAATTTTGAATCTATAAAGCTATTACCTGTAACTTAAGTTTTAATTTTCAATGCAAGCTGTCAACACAAACCTTAAATTTCCATTTTGTCTGCTAAGTGATTGTGACGGCGTCATTGTGGACAGTGAAAAAATTGCCGATGCCATCATGCTGGAAGTACTGCAAGCGGTATTTAAAACTGATGACCTGCAAGCGCATATAAAAGATATGTTTGGCAGACGCATCGTGGATATTATTATTTTGCTTGAAAATAAACTGGGTGTTCATTTAAGTGCAGAGAAGCGTGCATTGGTGCAAATGGACATTGATACCCGGGTTTGCCATGAGGCCCCAGGAATGCCGCATGTGAAAGAAATATACGAGTCTCTTGGTATTCCGATTGGCATCGTCTCCAACAGTGCGCCGCCGAGGTTGCATTTTTCGGTGCAGCGTGCTGGGCTGGCGGGTTTGGTTGGATCCAACATGTTCAGCGGCGATGAGGTTCAGCGGCCCAAGCCTGCACCCGATGTCTACCTCCATGCTGCACGCGCCATGGGTTTCGCCCCGGATGAATGCCTGGTCATTGAGGATAGTGTGACGGGGGTGACAGCGGCCAAGGATGCGGGAATGCGGGTGCTGGGCTTTCTAGGCGGAGGGCATATCCGCGCCGACCATGCTGAAATGCTCACCAAGGCAGGGGTGCACAAATTGTTCGACAATATGGAAGATCTGCCCCACGTTATCGCAAGCCTCGGTGTGTAGGTGGGTATGCGAAAAAGAAGCTTCAACCAACACACTAGCAATGATCACTCACATTGAATCCAGCCTGCGGGAAGCGCAAGTTGCCCTTGCCAACCTCTTGCAAAACCAAGAGGCCCTGCAGAACGTCGCCAAAGCGGCTGAAGCCATTATTGAAGCGTTTGAGACAAAGGGGCGTGTATTTTCCTGTGGCAATGGTGGCTCCATGTGTGATGCCATGCACTTTGCCGAGGAATTAACCGGGCGGTATCGGCTGGATCGGCCTGCGCTGCCTGCCATTGCCATCAGTGACGCAAGCCACATGAGCTGTGTGGGCAATGATCTGGGCTACGAACGGGTTTTTTCGCGCTATCTCGAAGCGCATGGCCGCACCGGCGACTGTTTGCTGGCCATCACGACCAGTGGCACGAGTAAGAACGTGATCAGAGCGGTAAAAGCGGCAAAAGCTTTGAATATGAAAGTTATTGCGCTTACAGGCAGGCGCAACCCGGAGCTTGAGGCACTTAGCGATGTGTATGTGTGTACCCCTGGCGGCCAGTTTGCCGACCGCGTGCAGGAACTGCACATCAAGGTTTTGCACATTCTTATTGAGCTGATTGAAAGGCATTTCTTTCCACAGAATTACGCCACCAACGTATCGTAAAAAGCACATTGGGTTCTCTAGAAAATACAGAGCCACCAGAAAACATCCGCCGCAAGAATGGGTTGCCTCCGGCTTTGCGCCGTTGATCGAAGGCAGAATCGCCCGCATGTCCCTTCGTCTTTATCCGCTGTTTTTATCAATGTGTTGGATTCTGTGTAGTGCGGCCTGGGCTGCACCCGATGTCTCTGCCAGCAAAGACATGCAGGTCGTACAGCGCATCGACGACGTGCTGGTGGGCGTGGACGCGGTGTCGCTTGCCATCATCGAGCGCCGTTTTGTGGTCGGCAGCTATTTTTTGATCAATCTGCACCAACCCAGCCCGGTGGCGGGCACGGCCGAGTTCGTGGCCGACTGCCAAGGCCCGCTGCGCTTGGCCACGCTCGCATCTAGCCTGCCTTCGGGCTCGCTCCAAACTGAAATTCCGCTTTTGCAGCGCCGTGCCACGGCTTTGGACATTGATAGCCTTGCGTTTGCCCCGGTGCACATGCTGGACGGCAGCTGGATGGTGGCCGAATTTGCCTGCCGCAGCACCAGCCAGCCCGGCCGCGCCCGCCAGATCGCCCGGGAGTTGCTGGAAAAAGGGGGGCCGCCCGATATGCGGAGCCTATGGTGCGACCTGCAGGCCGATGGCAGCACCCAAACCCGGCGTGGTGCAGAGCTGCGTTTTAGTGCCTCGGATGACGCGGTGGCCGTGCAGACGCAGTGGCTGAGTTCGGGCTTTGTGAGTGATACCGAGGTGGTGTTTGGCAGCGGTGCTCAATGGATCGTGGACCGCCAGGCAAGCCGGGCGCGGCTGTTGGGAGCGGGTGGCGCGCTGCTCTTTGTAGGTGCTTGCCACAGCACGCCGCCCGCGCCCTGAGTGGGTAGGTGGGCGGGCTCAGGCCAGCAGGGCCTGGGCAAATTCCCGTGCGTTGAAGGTCTCCAGGTCTTCCAGCTGCTCGCCTACGCCGATGAAGTACACCGGTATCGGCCGCTCCTGCGCAATCGCGGCCAGCACGCCGCCCTTGGCCGTGCCGTCCAGCTTGGTGACGATCAGGCCGGTGAGTTGGATGGCATCGTCAAAAATCTTCACTTGGCTCACCGCGTTTTGGCCGGTGTTGCCGTCGATCACCAGCAGTACTTCATGGGGCGCGCTGGCATCGGCCTTGTTAACTACACGGCGGATCTTCTTCAGCTCTTCCATCAGATGCAGCTGGGTCGGCAGGCGACCGGCGGTATCCACCAGCACCACGTCCTTGCCGCGCGCCTTGCCCGCGCTCACCGAATCGAACGCTACCGAGGCCGGGTCGCCGCCTTCCTGGCTGACGATTTCCACCGTGTTGCGGTCGGCCCACACACCCAGCTGCTCGCGGGCAGCGGCACGGAAGGTGTCGGCCGCTGCTAGCAAAACACTAGCACCTGATGCAGACAAGTGGCGCGTAAGTTTGCCAATGGACGTAGTTTTACCCGCGCCGTTCACGCCGGTGACCATGATCACCGTAGGCGTGTACTGGCCGATCACCAGGGCTTTTTCCAGCGGGGTGAGCAGGGCGGTGATGGACTCGACCAGCAGCGCCTTGACGGCCTGCGGCTCGGTGGCCTTGGCGGCTTTGACGCGCTGCTTCAGGTCGGCCAGCAGAAACTGTGTTGCCTTCACACCGGTGTCGGCCATCAACAGCGCGTCCTCCAGCTCTTCGTACAGCGCGTCGTCGATCTGCGTGCCGGTGAAGACGGTGGCGATGCTGGAGCCGGTTTTGCGCAGGCCGTTTTTGAGCTTGTCCATCCAGCCGGACCGAGGCGCTTCAGGGGCAGCGGGTGCCCCGGGCTCTTCTATCAAAGCAGGTTTGGCGGCAAACGGGTTGCGCAGCCAGCCCGTGGCAGGGGCAACAACCTCCGGTGCAGGGGCCGCAATTTCGGGGGGGGAAGGTTTTTTCTTGAAAAAGCTGAACATTTGGTGGGTTCTTAGAATCAGCCATTCTATGAAACGTCTACTTTTCCCGTTTTTCGCTCTGTTCAGCGCCGTAGCGGGTGCCCAGACCACGCCCTCCCAGCCCACCCGGTGCGATCTGCCCAACGGTATGGCGGTCATCGTCCAGCCCGACCACCGGGCCCCCACCGCCGTGCAAATGCTGTGGGTGCGCGTGGGCTCCATGGACGAGGTGGACGGCACGTCGGGCGTGGCCCACATTCTGGAACACATGCTATTCAAAGGCACGCCCAGCCTGGCACCGGGCGAGTTCTCGCGCCGGGTGGCGGCCCTGGGCGGGCGGGAAAATGCGTTCACCGCCAAAGACAACACCGGCTACTACCAGCAAATTCCGGCAGGCAAGCTCGAAGCGGTGATGCAGCTGGAAGCCGACCGCTTTGCCCACAACCAGTGGTCGAATGAAGAATTCAAGCGCGAACTGGAGGTGGTGAAGGAAGAGCGCCGCATGCGCACCGAAGATTCACCGCGCTCCTTGATGAGCGAGGCCATGCTGGCCACCGTCTTCACCGCATCTCCCTACCGCCGCCCGGTGGTGGGCTGGATGAGCGACCTGGAGGCCATGACCCCGGACGACGCCCGCGCCTTCTACCAACGCTGGTACACCCCGGCCAACGCCGCCGTGGTGGTTGCAGGCGATGTGGACCCGGCCCAGGTTTGCCAGTGGGCGGCCAAGTACTACGGCAGCATCCCGGCCCGCCCGGTACCCTTGCGCAAGCCCCGGCTGGAGCCCGCACAGGCTGGCACCAAGCGCCTGGATTTCAAAGCCCAGGCCGAGCAGGCGGTGGTCTCACTGGCCTTCAAGGTGCCCGGTTTAACTATGGACATGGGGCCCGACAGCGACGACGCGCTGGCCCTGACCGTGCTGGCCGCCGTGCTGGACGGCTACAGCGGTGCCCGGCTGGAGCGCGCCCTGACGCAAGACCACGGCCAGGCCGGTGGCCCGGTGGCCGACAGCGCCGGGGCTTACAACGGCCTAGTCGGGCGTGGTCCGCAGCTCTTCATGCTCGAAGGCGTGCCCGCCGCAGGCCACAGCGCCGCGCAGGTCGAAGCCGCCTTGCGTGCCCAAATTACCCTGGTGGTGCAAAAAGGCGTGACCGAGGCCGAGCTGAACCGCGTCAAAACCCAGTGGGTGTCCAGCGCTGTCTACAAGCTCGACTCGGTGATGAACCAGGCCCGCGAACTGGGTAGCAACTGGGTGCAAGGCCTGCCGCTGGACGCGAACGACCGCCTGATCGCCCGGCTGCGCGGCATCAGCGCCGCCCAGGTGCAGGCTGTGGCGGCCAGATACTTTGGCGACGACCAGCTCACGGTGGCCACGCTGCTGCCCCAGCCGCTGGACCCCAACCGCAAGAAACCCCGTTCTATCCCTCTGGGGGAGCTGCGCTGATGCTTACTATCAAAAAAATAGCTACTCGTGTAGGTTTTATATGCGCTAGCGGCCTCTTTTACTTGAATTCTGCGCTGGCGGGTATTCCTATCCAGCATTGGGTTCAGCCCAGTGGCGCGCAGGTCTACCTAGTGCACAGCCCGGCCATCCCCATGCTGGACGTGCAAATCGACTTCGATGCCGGCAGCCGCCGCGACCCGGCCGCGCAAGCCGGGCTGGCTGGGCTGACCGCAGGCATGGCCTCGGAAGGCGTGCGGGCCGTGGGCACAGCGCCCGCGCTGGACGAAAACGCGCTGGGCGAAGCCTGGGCAGACCTGGGTGCGTCGCTGGACAGCAGCGCCAGCACCGACCGCTTCAGCTTTTCGCTGCGCACCCTGACCTACCCTGATTTACTAGACAAGGCCGTGGCTCTGGCCGCCCGCCAGATCGGCGAGCCCGCCTTCAGCGACAGCCTGTGGCAGCGCGAACGCCAGCGCGTGGCTGCCCAGCTCAAGGAATCGGCCACCCGCCCCGCCACCGTGGCCGGGCGCGCGTTTGCCGCCGCGGTGTACGGCACGCACCCCTACGGTTACGAGCTGACCGCCGACACGCTGGCCCGCATTGGCGCGTCCGACATGCATGCCTTCTACGCCCGCAGCATCCTGCCCTGCCGCGCCACCGTCAGCCTGGTGGGTGCGGTAGACCGGGCGCAGGCCGATGCGCTGGTGACCCGGCTGCTGGCGCGCCTGCCGGCGACACCGTCCGGTACAGGCTGCACGCCCTTGCCTGCGGTGGCGGATGTGCAGCCGCTGGCAAGCAGCAGCGAGCAGCACATCCCCTTTGATGCCGCCCAGGCCCAGGTGCTGATCGGCCAGCCCGGTTACCCGCGCAGCGACCCGGCCTTCTTCGCCTTGCTGGTGGGCAACCACATCCTGGGCGGTGGCGGTTTCGGCTCGCGCCTGACCACCGAGGTGCGCGAAAAGCGCGGCTTGAGCTACAGCGTGTACAGCAGCTTCGCGCCCGCCCTGCACGCCGGGGCCTTCACCATCGGCCTGCAGACCCGGCCCGACCAGGCGAAACAGGCGATCCAGGTGGCCCAGGACGTGTTGAAGCGCTTCGTGGCCGACGGCCCTACCGCCGCAGAATTGCAGGCCGCCAAGGACAATTTGCAGGGCGGATTTGCGCTGCGCATCGACAGCAACCGCAAACTGCTCGACAACGTGGCTAACATCGCGTGGAACCATCTGCCGCTGGACTACCTGGACCACTGGACCGCACAGATAGAGCGCGTCACGCAAGCCGACATCCAGACGGCTTTTGCCCGTATCCTGCAACCCGAAAAAATGGCCACTGTGGTGGTCGGAGAAACCCCCTGAATCCTATGTCTACGTTGCAACGCCCCCCCAAAAAAGCCGCCAAAAGTAGCGCCAAAAGAACCAAACCCCGCCCGTCCGACCCGCATCCGGTGGGCGGCAAGCCCGGCGAGATCCGCATCATCGGCGGCGAATGGAAGCGCACCCGCCTCACCGTGGCCAGCAAGCCCGGCCTGCGCCCCACGCCCGACCGTGTGCGCGAAACCCTGTTCAACTGGCTGGGCCAGGACCTGACGGGCTGGCGCTGCGTGGACGTGTTTGCGGGCACCGGCGTGCTGGGCTTTGAAGCCGCATCGCGCGGCGCGGCCACCGTGCATTTGTTCGAGCAAGACCCGGCTCTGGTGGCCCAGCTCAAAACTACGCAAACCAAGCTACAGGCCAGCGCCACCCAGGTCCAGCGTGGCGACGGGGTGGCAGCGCTGCGACAACTAGCGGCGGGCAGCCTGGATTTGGTGTTTCTGGATCCGCCGTTTGAATCCGGCCTGTACGAACCCGCCCTGAACGCCGCCGCCAAAGTCGTGCAGGCCAATGGCTTCGTCTACCTGGAAGCCCCCGCCAAATGGACCGACGAGCTGCTGGCCCCGCTGGGCCTGCGGGTGCATCGCTACCTGAAGGCGGGCGCGGTCCATGCCCATTTGCTGCAACTGCTGACGGCAGCCGAAGCGCCATGACACCCTCCGTGATTGCGGTCTACCCCGGCACCTTCGACCCCATGACCCTGGGCCACGAGGACGTGGTGCGCCGCGCCACGCAGTTGTTCGACCATGTGATCGTCGCCGTGGCCGCCGGGCACCATAAAAAGACCCTGTTCAGCCTGGAGCAGCGGCTGGAGATGGTGCGCGAATCGGTCAAATCCTACCCGCAGGTGCAGGTAGAAAGCTTCAGCGGCCTGCTGCGCGATTTCGTGGTGGGCAAGGGGGCCAAAGCCATGGTCCGCGGCCTGCGCGCGGTGACCGACTTTGACTACGAATTTCAGCTGGCTGGCATGAACCGCACCCTGATGCCGGACGTGGAAACCGTCTTCCTCACGCCCAGCGACGGCTTCCAGTTTGTATCGAGCACCTTTGTGCGCGAGATTGCCCTGCTGGGCGGCGAGGTGCACAAGTTTGTGTCGCCATTTGTGCTGGAAAAACTGGCCGAAAAAGTGCGCGAACGCGCTTGATTGAGCACACCCCCAGGCTACAGAGCTGTGCACTTTTCGCCCACCCTCTTGCAGGGGGCAACACCCGTGGCCCGGCGAAGCCGGTTCCACGGTGTTTCTGGAAGGGGTGTCTTTACGGGGAATATGCTTTTTAGGTCGCTAGCGCTTATACCGCCTGCAGTTTAAGCTATTTAAAATATAGCATCACAGTTTCAACCGTCCCAGCCAGTCCAGCAGCACGGCGTTGACTTCTTCCGGCTGCTCCATGGTCAGCATGTGGCCGCAGCGGGGCAGCAGGTGCAGTTCTGCGCCGGGCACCAAGCTGGCGATTTCTTCGGAGAGCTTGGGCGGCGTCAGCAGGTCTTTGTCGCCGCACAGCACCAGGGTCGGGCAGTGCACGGTAGCCAGGTGCAGGCGTGCATCGGGCCGGTCCGCCAGGGCGCGGTTTTGCTGTATCCACAGGGCTGGCGGGGTGCGCAGCACCATGTCTTTGTAGCGCTGCAGGTCGCTCTTGTCACTGGGGTGCGTGGGCGAGAACGCCATGGCGGCGGTGGCGCGCACACATTCGGCCAGGCGGCCTGCTTCCACCATCTGGATGGCGGTCTCGCGCTGCGCCCTGTGATGCGCCAGCTCGGGCCGGGCGCTGGTGCCCAGCAGGGCCAGGGCGCGGATGCGCTCAGGGGCTTGGCGCACGGCTTCCATGGCGATGATGCCGCCCATGGAGGCACCGCACAGCACCAGTTCGCCAGGGTGATTGCGTAATACTGCCTGGGCCATGTCCTCAATGCGGGTGTGGTGCGCCAGCACGTCGGCCACCGTGGCGCGCCAGGCGGGCGGCATGGCGGCCAGCTGGTCTTGCCACATATGGGCATCGGTGGCCAGGCCGGGAATAAATACAAGTTGGTACATGGGAGAGTCTTGGAAGACCCAATTTGGGCCTATGCTGGCTGGGTTTAATGTGAAAGAACTTTCATGGCTCGCAGTGCTCTACACCCGAGCCCATGAAAGTTAAACCCCGGGAGAATACGCGATGAAGATTTTGTTGCCTTTGGATGGCTCTGAGGTGTCGCTGCAAGCCGTGCGGCAGGTGATCCATTTGGTGCGCCAGGGCCTGCAGGCCGAGGTGGTGCTGGCCAATGTGCAAGAGCCCGCCCACCTGTACGAGATGGTGATGGCCGCCGATCCGGCGCTGATCGCACGGGCCAGCGCCCAGGCGGGTGCCAAGGCATTGAAGGCGGGCGAGGCCTTGCTGCGGCACGCTGGTATCGCCTATGCCACTGAGGTGGCCGTTGGCGACCCGGCCAACACGCTGATCGACATCGTGGAGCGCTTTGGTTGCGACATGGTGGTGATGGGCGCGCGCGACAAGGGCAGCCTGCGCAGCGCACTGCTGGGTTCGGTATCGCACGAGGTGCTGCACGCCGCCCAGGTGCCGGTGATGCTGATCAAGCCCAGCGATGCAGCCGACCCCGACCTGGGCCCTGAGAACCTGTAGCAGAAGCCATGGTGTACAAGGTATGCATGGCCGTGGCGTTGGCTGCTGCTGCGCTGATCGGCCACGCGGCAGAGTTCCCCGCCAAGCCCATCAGCATCATCGTGCCATTCTCGGCCGGCGGTCCGACCGACCGCGTGGCGCGCGACCTGGCCGAGGCCTTGCGCAAGCCGCTGGGCGGGGTCAGCATCGTGGTGGACAACGTGGCGGGCGCGGGTAGCTCCATCGGCTCGGCCAAAGCGGCACGGGCCACGCCCGATGGCTATACCCTGCTGCTGAACCACATCGGCATGGCCACCATGCCCACGCTGGTGCGCAACCTGCCGTTCAAGGTGGAGAGCGATTTTGAATACCTGGGCATGGTGGACGAGGTGCCGATGACCGTGGTCAGCAAGCCCGGCCTGCCCGCGACCACCTACCCGGAACTGCTGGCCTGGATGGGGCAGAACAAGGGGCGCATCAACCTGGGCAATGCGGGCGTGGGGTCGGCCTCACACCTGTGCGGGCTGCTGTTCCAGAGTGCGTTAAAGATGGACATGACCACCGTACCCTACAAAGGCTCGGCACCGGCCATGACCGACCTGATTGGCGGCCAGATCGACCTGATGTGCGACCAGACCACCAACACCACCAGCCAGATCGAGGCCAAAAAAGTTAAAGCCTTTGCCGTCACCAGCGCCAAGCGCCTGGGCACGCCCGTTTTGAAGGAGTTGCCGACGCTACAGGAGATGGGTTTAAAGGGTTTTGAGGTCAGCATCTGGCATGGCTTGTACGCCCCCAAAGGCACGCCGCCTGCCGTACTGGCCAAGCTGAATGCGGCGTTGAAGCTGGCCCTGAAAGACCCGGACTTCATCCGTAAACAACAGGCCCTGGGTGCGGTGGTGGTGGCCGACAAACGCCTGGAGCCCGCCGAGCACAAGAAGTTTGTAGCCGCCGAAATCGCCAAATGGAGCCCGATCATCAAGGCGGCGGGCGTGTACGCAGACTGACCCATCTTTTGTCTGCTTGAAAATCGCCGCTCGCCAAGCTTTGGCCGGGGTGCTGGCTATGACGTGGTGTCTGGCTAAGCCAGGCAGCACACCTGCCAGAAACACCGCAGAACTGGCTTAGCCAGGCTGCTGGTGTTGCCCCCTGCAAGGGGGTGGGCGAAAGATGCGTAGCACTGCAGCCTGGGGGTGAGCTCAGGTTCCCCAAGTGACATCGGCATTTTCTTTTTCGCAGCGGCGCAGCATGTCGATGAAGGGCTTGGCGCGCTGGTGCAGCGAGACGGTGTCCATTTCATGGACCTTGGCTTCCACGGTGGCGGCTTTGCGGGCGGCATCGTCGCGCTCGACGGCGGCTTGCAGGGCGGTGACCGCCGCAGCCATCTCGGCGACCAGAATGATGCCTTGGGCACCGGGGGTCTTGCCAATGGCTTCCAATACCTTGCGCCCATTGGCCTCGAGCATGATGAGGTCGCCGTCGGCTTTAGACTTGAATTTGTACAACATGGAACTTCCGTTAAATAGGGTGTCACTATTGTGCCCTTGCCAGCGGTGCCAGGCTGGCATGATGCGGGTTCTAACTGTGTTTACCCCTAGGAGATTTTGAGTGACCGACATCCACATGCAGCGCGAACACACGCTGGGCCTTCCCGCCGCCCGCAAACTGGCCAGCGAATGGCTGGAGCAGGCTGAAACCCGGCTGGGCATGACCTGCGAATACACCGAGGGCGCGGCCAGCGACGAGATCAGCTTTCGCCGTGCGGGCGTGACCGGCACGGTGCAGATCACCGACGACCGCTTTGTGCTGGACGCCGAACTGGGCTTCTTGTGGAGCGCCTTCAAGGACAAGATTGAAACCGAGGTCGCCCGCCGTATGGACAAAATGCTGACCCAGGTGACCTGACCACACTACCGGTGCCCGCAGCGGCTTTTTTTAAGTAAAAAAGGCCGCTAGCGCATATTCCACCTACGCAAGACGCTGCTATTTTAATAGCATTGCTTTCGGTGCGTAATTCAGCCTTCAAACACCTCGGCATCGGCCAGCAGCCGACCTACAGCATCTTTGGCGGAGAGCTGGGGTGTGATGCCTACAGGCCATTCAATACCGATGGCGGGATCATTCCAGGCGATGCAGCGCTCAAACGCCGGGGCGTAGTAGTCGGTGGTTTTGTACAGAAAGTCGGCGGTGGCCGTGAGCACCACAAAACCGTGCGCAAAGCCGGGCGGCACCCACATCTGGCGGTTGTTTTCTTCGCTCAACTCCGCACCGACCCATTGGCCAAACGTGGCGGAGCTGCGGCGGATGTCTACCGCCACATCGAACACGGCACCGCGCACACAGCGCACCAGCTTGCCCTGTGGGTTTTGGATCTGGTAGTGCAGACCGCGCAGCACGCCCTGAGCCGAGCGGGAATGGTTGTCTTGCACAAAGGCCACGTCCAGACCCGTGGCCTGGGCAAAGGCATGGCCGTTAAAGCTTTCAAAAAAGAAGCCGCGCGCGTCGCCAAATACCTTGGGCTCCAGGATCAGCACGTCGGGAATACGGGTGGGGGTGGCTTTCATTTGCGGATTTCTTCCTTAAGCATGCGCAGCAGGTACTGGCCGTAGCCGTTTTTGGCCAGCGGTTGGGCCAGGCGTTCTACCTGTTCGCTGGTGATGAAGCCGTTGCGCCAGGAAATTTCTTCCGGGCAGGCGATTTTCAGGCCCTGGCGGCGCTCCAGCGTGGCGATGAACTGCCCGGCTTCCAGCAGGCTCTCAAAAGTGCCGGTATCGAGCCAGGCGTAGCCACGCTGCATGATTTGCACGTTCAGCGTGCACTGGTCCAGGTAGGCCTGGTTGACGGCGGTGATTTCCAGCTCGCCGCGCGGACTTGGCTTCACGGCCTTGGCAATGTCTACCACTTGGTTGTCGTAAAAATACAGGCCGGTGACGGCATAGTTGCTTTGCGGCTGCAGGGGCTTTTCTTCGATGCTGCTGGCTTTGCCCTGGGCATCAAAGGCCACCACACCGTAGCGCTCGGGGTCTTGCACGTGGTAGGCGAACACCGAGGCCCCCGAGGTTTGGGCATCGGCCGTGTCCAGCAGCTGGGTGAAGTCGTGGCCGTAGAAGATGTTGTCGCCCAGCACCAGCGCGCTGGGGTGGTTGCCGATGAAATCTTCGCCAATTAAAAATGCCTGCGCCAGGCCATCGGGGCTGGCTTGCACGGCGTACTGCAGGTTCAGGCCCCACTGCGATCCGTCGCCCAGTAGCTGGGTGAAGCGGGGCGTGTCTTGCGGTGTGCTGATGATCAGAATGTCACGGATGCCCGCCAGCATCAGCGTGCTCAGCGGGTAGTAAATCATCGGTTTGTCGTAAACCGGCAGCAGCTGCTTGCTGATGGCCAGCGTGGCAGGGTGCAGACGCGTACCGGAGCCGCCTGCGAGGATGATGCCTTTGCGTTGGGTGGTAGGGGGGGTCATGGTGTGAGTGTCTCGTTGAGCATGCGGGCCACGCCGACTTGCCAGTCGGGCAGGGTCAAGCCAAAGGCGGCTTGCAGTTTGCGGGTATCCAGGCGGCTGTTGAGCGGCCGCTGGGCGGGGGTGGGGAAAGCCGTGGTGGGCACGGCGACGACAGCCCCAGGCCCGGCTTTGAGCACGGTACCGGCCTGTTGCGCGTGGGTCAACACATACTGGGCGTAGCCGTGCCAAGTGGTTGCACCCGCTGCTGCCAAGTGGTAAATACCTGCCAGGGACGGCTTAGAGACGGCGGATCGCAATGCCAGCGCGGTCACATCCGCCAGCAACTCGGCCCCGGTGGGTGCCCCGGTCTGGTCGTTGATCACGGTGAGTTGCTCGCGCTCTTTGGCCAGCCGCAGCATGGTTTTGGCAAAGTTGCCGCCGCGTGCGGCATACACCCAGCTGGTGCGAAAGATGAGGTGCCTGGCGTTGGCGGCCTGGATGCGCTGTTCGCCTTCGAGCTTGCTGCGGCCATACGCGCTCAAAGGCGCGGTGGCATCTGATTCCTGCCAGGGCTGGCTGCCGCTGCCGTCGAACACGTAGTCGGTGGAGTAGTGCACTAGCCATGCGCCAAGCTGGGCGGCCTCAGTGGCCAGCACGCCGGGGGCCAGGGCATTGAGGATGTGGGCCAGTGCGGGTTCGCTCTCGGCGCGGTCCACGGCGGTGTGGGCGGCGGCGTTGACGATGATGTCGGGTTGCAGGCGGCGCACAGTATCTTTGATGCCGTCCAGATTAGACAAATCACCGCAGTAGTCGGTGCTGTGGCGGTCGAGTGCGGTCAAGCTGCCCAGTGCGGCCAGGCTGCGTTGTAGCTCCCAGCCGACCTGGCCGTTCTTGCCCAAGAGCAGAATTTTGGGGGACTTCATGCGGCGCGGGCGGCGTAATTGGTGTCTACCCAGTCGCGGTAGGCTCCGCTCTGGACCCGGGCCACCCATTCGGGATTCGCCAAATACCACTCTATGGTTTTCTGGATGCCAGAGGCGAAGGTTTCGGCCGGTTTCCAGCCGAGTTCGCGCTCGATCTTGCTGGCATCGATGGCGTAGCGGCGGTCGTGGCCGGGGCGGTCTGTCACGTAGGTGATTTGCGTGGCGTAGCTCTGGCCATCGGTGCGGGGGCGCAGCGTGTCGAGCAGGCCGCAGACGGTGTGCACGATGTCCAGGTTGGGCATTTCGTTCCAGCCGCCCACGTTGTAGGTCTCGCCCAGTCGCCCGGCTTCGAGAACCCGGCGGATGGCGCTGCAATGGTCCTTGACGTACAGCCAGTCGCGGATTTGCTGACCGTCGCCATAAATGGGCAGGGGCTTGCCGGCCAGCGCGTTGACCACCATCAGCGGGATCAGTTTTTCCGGGAAATGGTAGGGGCCGTAGTTGTTGCTGCAGTTGGTGGTCAGCACTGGCAGGCCATAGGTGTGGTGGTAGGCGCGCACCAGATGGTCGCTGGCGGCTTTGCTGGCCGAGTACGGGCTATTGGGCTCGTACTGGTGGGTTTCGGTAAAAGCCGGGTCGGTGGCGGCCAGCGAGCCGTAGACCTCGTCGGTGGATACGTGCAGAAAACGGAAGTTGGCCTTGGCATCCGTAGCCAAGCCACCCCAGTAGGCGCGTACCGCTTCCAGCAGCTGGAAGGTGCCCATCACATTGGTCTGGATGAAGGCTTCGGGGCTGTGGATGGAGCGGTCTACATGTGACTCGGCTGCAAAGTTGACCACGGCACGCGGCTGATGCTGGGCCAGCAAGAATGCTACCAGCGCGTTATCACCAATGTCGCCTTGGGCGAAGACGTGGCGGCTGTCGGCTTGCAGGCTGGCCAGGTTTTCCAGGTTGCCAGCGTAAGTGAGTTTGTCGAGGTTGACCACCGCCTCACCCGTTTGCGCGACCCAGTCCAATACAAAATTAGCACCAATAAAACCTGCACCGCCAGTCACCAAAATCATAGTATTCCTTGTAAAGCAAGGCGCTGTGGACAGCGCATGTAGCGTTAAAGTTTAGCCCACACTGGCCCGCAACACGGGCCATCTAGAAGTCCACATCTACACGTATCAGGTGCTACTGGGTACAGTTCAAGTCTTAAATTTCTTTTAAAGAGACTGCTATGGATAAAAAGCCCAGCCCTTCTAACGACGACACCGCCGCTAACGCGTCGCCCAAGCCCAGCGTCAAAGACTCTGCCCAGCAGATCTGGCTGGCGGGTTTAGGTGCTTTTGCCAAGGCGCAGGAAGAAGGCAGTAAAGTCTTTGAAGCCCTTGTCAAGGACGGTATGGGCATGCAGACCAAGTCGCAGGCTATGGCCGAAGCCAAGTTGGCCGAGGCGGCCAGCAAAATGACCAGCATGGCCCAGGGCATGACCGAGCGGGCCACCGGCCAGTGGGACAAGCTGGAGAATATTTTTGAAGACCGCGTCGCCAAAGCCCTTCAGCGCCTTGGCGTGCCGTCGGCCAAAGACGTGGCGGTGTTGACTGCGCGGGTGGACGAGCTGAGTAAACAACTTGAGACACTGCTGGCCCAGCAAGAGACTGCCGCCAAACCTAAGCGTGCGACCAAGCCCGAGGCGTAACCCTAGTAAGCCATTGCTGCTGTGTGAGGTAGAGTGGGTGCTCCACCACAGGGGAAGACATCCATGGCGAAAAAAGCGCCTCGCCGCACGGCTGAACGCATTCTGGAAGTGACGTTGGATTTGTTCAACCGGTTTGGCGAGCCCAATGTCTCCACCACCCTGATCTCGGCCGAGCTGTCCATCAGCCCCGGCAACCTGTACTACCACTACCCCGCCAAAGAAGAACTTATCAACGCGCTGTTTGACCGCTACGAGCGCGGTCTGACCGAACTGCTCAATGCCAGTGACGGCGTGCGCGATGTGGAAGATGCCTGGTTTTTCATGCACAGCCTGTTCGAGTTGATCTGGCAGTACCGGTTTTTGTACCGAGACCTGAACGACCTGCTGAGCAATAACCGGCACCTGGAAACCCATTTCCAGTCGGTGTTGAAGCACAAGACCCGTGCCATCCGTGCTCTGCTGGACGGCATGGCCCAGTCGGGCGCGTTGCAGATCGACAGCCGCGAAGCCGAGGCCACCGCCACCAGCATGGTGGTGGTGCTGACCTACTGGCTGAGTTTTGAATACGTGCGCGACCCACGCCATGCGCTGGAGGCCGAAAGCGCCCAGATGGCGCTATTGCGTGGTGCCCACCATGTGTTGAATGTCTTGCTCCCTTACCTGGAACCTGGTCAACGCCTGCATTTGTTGAACCTGGTGTCCGCCTACTCCCAGCCCGTCCAGCTGGCCGCCAGCGCAGCGGCTTGACCGCCATCTAAACGCCCGCCCACAAGGAGACCCACCATGTCCCTATGGACCGCTTTCCCCCATCCCGGGACCTATGCGTTTGATGCCGCCAGCACCGCGCTGGGCTGGGCGCGCCTGCACCGGGGCGACTCCGAACCTTTGCCCGCCGATGCGCCCTTGCTCGAAGCTTGGGCGATGTTCCACAACGGCGAGTTCCAGAAAGCCACCGTCGCCGGACTTGCTCTGGGCGGTGCCGGGCTGACCTTGGCCAACAAGGCCACCTGCATCTACGCCACCTATTTAGAGCCTTTTGAACGCCTGCGACTGGATCTGTTTCTGGAGGTGGCCGCCCGCGCCGAGGCCCAGGCCCAGGAAGAGCCGCAAAATGCCAACGCCTGGTACTGGCACGCCTACGCGCTAAGCCGTTACAGCCAGGGCATCAGCGTGGCCAAGGCGCTGGCGCAGGGCCTGGGGGGCAAGGTTAAAGAGTCGCTGGAGCGCACCATCCGCCTGGAACCCAAGCATGCCGGGGCCCACATCGCCCTAGGCGCGTTCCATGCTGAGGTGATCGACAAAGTGGGCGCGCTGATTGGCAGCATGACCTATGGCGTGCGCAAAGACGTGGGCCTAAAGCTCTTGCAAGAGGCCTTGAATCTCACGCCTGGTGCCGCTATCGCCATGGTCGAATACGCCAATGCCCTGCTGATGCTGGATGGCCAGCAGCGCCTGGCTGAGGCCACCCGCCTGTACGAACAGGCCGCCACAGCTGCCCCGGTGGATGCTATGGAGCACCTGGATGCCGACCTGGCGCGGTCGGAACTCGACAGTTAAACGGTTTCCTGCACGACCACCTCGCCGCGCAGCGAGAACGACATGGCTTCGGTGATGGTCACATCGACCATCTGGCCGATCTGGCGCGGCTGGCCCTGGAAGTTGACCACCCGGTTGCATTCGGTGCGGCCCATCAGCTCCAGGCCTTCGGCGCTGGGGCGTTTGCTAGGGCCTTCGACCAGAATGCGTTGCACCGTGCCGACGCGGCGGGCGGCAATGCTGCGCACGCTGTCGTTCAGCACGGCTTGCAGGTGCTGCAGGCGCGCCAGCTTCACCGCATGTGGCGTGTCGTCGGCCAGGTTGGCGGCGGGGGTGCCGGGGCGGGGGCTGAAGATGAAGCTGAAGCTGTTGTCGTAGCCCACGTCATGGATCAGCTTCATCATTTTCTGGAAGTCGTCTTCCGTTTCGCCGGGGAAACCGACGATGAAGTCGCTGCTCATGGCCATGTCGGGGCGGATGGCGCGCAGCTTGCGCACGGTGCTCTTGTATTCCATGGCGGTGTAGCCGCGTTTCATGGCCATCAGGATGCGGTCGCTGCCGTGCTGTACCGGTAGGTGAAGGTGGCTCACCAGTTTGGGCAGGGTGGCGTAGGCGGCGATCAAACGCGGGGTAAATTCGTTCGGGTGGCTGGTGGTGTAGCGGATGCGCTCGATGCCGGGGATGTCGGACACGTATTCCAGCAGCAGGGCGAAGTCGGCAATCTCGGTGGTGTCACCCATCACACCGCGGTAGGCATTCACGTTCTGGCCCAGCAGGGTGACCTCTTTCACGCCCTGGTCGGCCAGCCCAGCCACTTCCACCAGCACGTCCTCAAAAGGCCGTGAAACTTCTTCGCCACGCGTGTAGGGCACCACGCAGTAGCTACAGTATTTGGAGCAGCCTTCCATGATGCTGACGAAGGCCGACGCGCCCTCGACCCGGGCGGGGGGCAGGTGGTCGAACTTCTCGATCTCGGGGAAGCTGATGTCCACCTGCGGGCGGCTTTGCAGCAGGCGCTGGTTCAGCAGCTCGGGCAGGCGGTGCAGGGTTTGCGGGCCAAACACCACGTCCACATAGGGCGCGCGTTTGATGATGGCGTCACCCTCCTGGCTGGCCACGCAGCCGCCCACGCCGATCTGCACGCCTTTTTTCTTCAGGTGCTTGATGCGGCCCAGGTCGCTGAACACTTTTTCTTGCGCTTTCTCGCGCACCGAGCAGGTGTTGAACAGAATCAGGTCGGCCTCGTCCACATTCAGCGTGGCCTCGTAGCCCTGGGCGGCGTGCAACACATCGACCATCTTGCCCGAGTCGTACTCGTTCATCTGGCAGCCGAAGGTTTTGATAAAGACTTTTTTAGACATGGGACAAACTCTCAGTGCAGGACAGCGCAGCGGGCCAGGCCGCTGGCGCTCAATCGAAAAGGCCAAAGAAGCGCCAGGGTTTGGCAGCGGTCGGACGTTTGACTGCTGCTTCGGCCTCGGTCAGTACCCACACTTCGGACATCGCGCCGCCCATCTCTCGGGTGTAGTTCACAGCCAGCGCCGACTGGCCGACCAGGCTGCCCGACAGCAGCAGCATGTTGTTGCTGCCGTGGATGCGCGCCCCGGGCGAGAGCTGGTCGGTCTTGCCATCCAGCAGCACCTGCGGCGGCACGGTGACCTCTAAAGTGCCGCGCAGCGCCGTAGCCGGGAAGCTGCGCTCCTGGGCCTGTAAATTTAAAGAAAAAGTGGCGCTAGCGCATACTAAACATACGCTAGTAGCTATATTAAATATAGCAAATCTGGGGGTGGCAAGTGGTGGCATACAGCGGTTCGTGGTGGACATCCAGAGGCTGGGTGAGGGCGGATTTTACCGTGCAGGGCTATGCGCCCGCGGTGGCCTGCGCCGCCTTCAGTTCCATCAACAGCGCATGCAGCATTTCGGTGGACAGGCCGTGCACTACCAGGCGGTGCCCGGCGCGCAGGGTGCTCAGCGGCACCAGCGGGTGCTTGTTGTTGAGCAGGATCAGGTGTTGCGGTGCATTCAGGATGGTGGCGGTGTAGATTCCGATGGTTTCGTCCAGCTGCAGCGAATTGGCGGCGCGCCAGAAGTCGTTGTCGGTCAAAAACAGCTGGTAGATGGGCGTGAAGCACTCGATGGCGGTTTGCAGGTCCACCTTGTTCCAGCGGCCATGGGGGAACTGCTCCACGGTCAGTGGCGGCTCCTGCACCATGCTGAAGTCGGGCTTTTCGACAAACTGCAGGCGCTGCCCGGCATCGCGCAGGGTCTGGTTCAGGCGGATCACAAAGTTGAACAGGTTCAGGTCGTGCTTGAGGAAGGTCTCGTCCTTCAGGTCATCCAGCGTCAGCGGTTGCAGCGGATTGGTGGCGACGGGCGTGGGGGCGTTTTTGGCGATGAATTCCAGAATCTGCCCGCCCATGTGGAAGTGCCGCATCACCAGCCAGTTGGCTTCGGGCGAAACCAGGCGCTTCAGCCCTTCTGCCAGCAGCTGGTGCAATAGCTTGGATGCTGCCCAGCCCTTGGGCATGAAGGCTTTGACCACCTGGATCAGCACGATGCAGGTACGCGCCAGGGGCCGCACGAAAGGCAGCAAAAACTGCCGCGATGCCGAGCTCGAATCCTCTAGCCAAGCCTGTTTCACATGGTCGGGCAGGGGCGTGCTTTGGTCCAGGTACAGCGCCAGCCAGGGGCTGGGGTCTGCTGGATCGTGGTCGCGGGCTAGCAGGTCGGGCAGGCGTTTCATCGTTCAACAATGTGTTCAAACTGCATCCGGTACAGCTGGGCTGTGTGGCGGGCGGTTTGCAGGATGGCATCGGCCGCGCGCGGGTCCAGTGCCAGGGTGATTTCTACCGCCGTGAGCCAGCGGGCCAGATGGTGGGTGTCGTTTGCGCCATGGTATTCCAGGAAGCGAAACGCGCTGGGTGGCAGCTTCACCTGTTGGCGCAGCAGCGGCAACAGGGCGGGCACGATGCGCTGGCCCGTGCCCTCGATGATATAGATGGCACCCAGCAAGCCCAGCGGATTTTCCGTGGCGGCCAGGGCGTGCAGGTAGCTGTTGAGTGCCTCGCCACCGGGGTTGCGGTGCAGGTCATCCAGCGGCTGGGTGCCGCCCGCGGCCAGGTAGTCGCTGTAGAGGATGTGAAAGTCGTCTTGCTCGTCGCTGGCGTGGGTTTCTATCAGCGCGCCCAGCTCGGCAAAAGGGCCAGTGAGCGCGGCTACGGCCTTGTGCATCCACTGGCTACCCTGGCGCACCTGGGGCACCCACTGCGCCGTCCAGTTTTGGTAGTCGGCCACGCCAAACTGACCGGCCACCAGCTTGTGGATGACCGGGCTGCGCCACACCTCCGAGCGGTAGCCGTGCCAGATGCTGGCCAGGGCGGTGAGCAGCGTTTGCAGCGTGGGCGGGGCCTGCTGCGGGTCGTGCGGGGCGGCGATGGTAGGGGCCGTTTCAACCACTGGTGCCGGCGTTGAAGGGCTGACAGGCGCATCGGCCGCCTCCACCTCCAGCAGCATGTAGGCGGCGCTGATGCGGCCCGATTCGGGGATGAAGCAGAGGATCTTTTCGCCCGGCTTCAAGGTGTGGGTGTCGATGAATTCGGCCAGCATGATGAAGATCGACGCAGCGCCGGTGTTGCCACGCGTGCGCAGGTTGTTGTACCAGCGCTCGGGCGGAATCGCCAGCCCGGCCTTGGCCAGCAGGTCGGCCACGACCGGAATAAATTTTTCAGACGAGTAGTGGCACAGAAAATGGTCGATGTCGCTGGATTGCACCCAGCCCGCGTCTACCAGCTTCACGTACTCGTGGATGCACACGTCGAACAAGTGCGGCAGCAGGCGGATGTCCTGGCGCAGCGACAAGGCCCCGGCGGCCTCAGCCTCGCTGGCGCTGGTGTAGTCGAGAAAGGAGGTGCTGCGGTCTTCACTCAAGCCCAGCTGCATGCACACCGGGTAATCGCCCGCAAAGCTTTGCTGGTGCACCCAATTCAGTTTGAGGCGCACCCTGGCGCGTCCCGTGGGCGTGTGCAGGCCCAGGGTGCTGTTGCCCAATAGCAGCGCACCCGCGCCGTCCGACAGCATCCAGCGCAGAAAATGCGCATCAAAGTCGCTTTGGTAGCCACGCGGGCCAAAGCGGCTACGCTTGAACATGCGCGAGGGCATTTCCGCCGCCACGGCCAGCGCTTTCTGGTGTGCGCCCAGCTCGATGCCCTGGGCGGCGTGCAGAATGGCCGTGACCCCGGCTGCGCACACACCCTGGCTGGACAGCGTGCCCATCGGCGGCGCGCCCATCTCGCCCTGCACCATGTTGGCAAAGCCAGGCATCAGCGCGTCGCCACCCGACGAGCCCACGCTAAGTAACGACACTGCAGCGATATCTTCTCCGGCGCGACCCAGGCAGTCGCGGGCGGCGGCGGCGGCCATCTGGGCGTGGGAGATGGTGGTGCGGCCTTCGGTGTCGATGGCGTAGTAGCGCAACTGGATACCGTTCTCGGCCAGGATGCGGGATTTGATGCGGCCAGAGATGCGGTTCAGCGGGGCGATGTAGGCGTCCATCGCGTTGTTGCCAATGGGGTCGCCGGGTAAAAAGTAGCCTGCTGATTCAATGTAGACGCGGTCAAAACGGGTGGGCATGTGTCAAGAAGTCTCGGTGGGGCGCATGAGCGGCTGGCTTTGGTAGCGCGGTAGCAGCGGGCCTAGAAAAAAGGTGGTGAACATATACAGCAGCAGTCCGCCGCAATTTAAACGGGGGTGGATCTGGTGGCGGTACCGCGCGTGCAACATTGGCAGGGTAGACCAGTGCGCGCGGCCGTGGCGATGGTGGGCGGTGTGCAGGCCGATATTGAACAGCAGTGGGTTCAGCGCCCCCTCGAAGTTGCGGGCGAAATCGGTTGTGGAATGGCCGTCGGCATGCGCGTGCTGCAAATAGTTGGTGGCCAGCAGCCAGTGCAGGCCGTGCAGTTGCGGCAGCAGCACCAGCAACAGCCATTTCTGCCAGTCCAGCAGCGCCAATCCCAGCCATAGGCCAGCTACAAGCAGGTACTGCAATAGGCAGTAGCGAAACGCACCCGGCGCGCGCCGCCGCAGCCGCAGCAGCCAGCGCCCAAACAGCGGGTACAGCGTCCAGGTGGCCAGAAAAGGGTGCAGCAGGTAGCCTGCCAGGTGGTTGTGGTCGCCGCCAAACCGGTAGGTTCGCGCAGCATCTTGCGGGCCGTGGCGGTAGCGGTGGTGGTTGGCGTTGTGGGTGGCGTTGTGGGTGGCGTAAAACACAAAACCGGGATGGCCTTGCAGCAGCGTCAGAGCCATCTCGGTCGCGCGGTTAAGCCAGCGGCTGCGCCACATCTTCAGGTGGGCATGGTTGTGGTGCACCACGCCGATGCCCAGGGTCAAAAACAACTCCATCACGTACAGCGGCCACGCAAATCCGTAACGCCATTGCCAGGCCACCAGGGCAGGCAGGGCCAGCATGTACAGCAGCGACTGCCCGTCACGCGGGTGGCGCAACATGCGGTTTGGCGTAGTGGCGGGCAAAAAGGCCCTGGGCCGCATCCGGCGGCAAGGCAGTGCCGCACAGCCGGTCCATGAACGGAAACATGAAGCCAAAATTGCCCTGGTAGCAGGCGTGGTGCAGGTGGTGGCGGCGGGCTCCGTTGAGCCACCAGCGGTCGCGGTCGGCATCGGGCAAAAAGTCGAAATTGGAGTGGCCGATGTTGTTGAAAACAATGCTGAACACCGGCACCGCCAGCAGCGACCAAACGCTGAAGTCGTGCACCAGCATAGGCAACAGAATCACATTGCCCAGCATCATCGCCTCCACCGGATGGAAGCAGTAGCTGGACCAAGGCGTGACCACCACCGAACGGTGGTGCACCACGTGAAACTGGCGCAGCCAGTGCCGGTGCAGCAGCCAATGGTTGGCGTAGAAGTGCATCTCGTTCCAGACCACCAGAAGGCCAATCTCCAATGCGATCTGCCAGCCGTTGGCGCTGGTGGCCAGCCTGGCCCAGCCGAGTTGCAAAAAGCCCCAGGGCACCACACTACCGATGCCAAACAGCAGCACCGCGAGGGCCGACTGAGCCCGCTCGCGCGAGGTTTGGCCGGGGCTGGGCGGGCGCGGATCCAGCCTGCCGCCATGCCCCCATCGCGGCATAAGCTTGCGGACGATGGCCAAGTTGATGGCTGCCGTACCCACATACAGCGCGCAGAAGAAAACGCAGCCCCACAGCATGATTTGGTACCAACTAAAACCAAGTAGGGTGTCACGCATCGGGTGTCTGGGCGGTTGTTTATGAGGGTATTTGGAGAGTGGCTTGCAAAGATTTTTTAAACTTTACATGCCCGGATTTAGCGTGCCATTTTGCACTGTGGATGGTGGCACTCGGTTTTGTGTAGCGTTCCCTCTTGCGGCCATGCAGTTGTCGGAATGGCCTGCAAATTGCTTGAAGTAAGGCCTGTCACAAAATAGTCGCAAAGTAGTCATAAACCGCCACTACGATTGCGCTAGCACAAGGCTGGCAGTAGTATGCAATCGGGGGAAATAGAGCATTTTTTCTGTTCCCACACTACCAGTCCAGGCTGGGTATTTGCAAGCGATCTTGCCCGAACCAATGGCTGTTTCGCCGTGCTGGGGTAGTTTGTAGGCCCCTGATCTTTCATGTGTCAAAAGTGTCTTCATCGGATTACCAAAAGGAAGTGATATGCCTCGTCAAATGTTCAAAGTTCTTGCGGTCGTTGCAGCTGTCTCTGCCGCTTTGGGTGGCGCGCAAAGCGCTTCGGCCCAGTCGGCCCAACTGGTGGCAGCTGCCAAGGCCGAGGGCGAGCTGACCGTCATCGCCCTGGCCCGCTCATGGTGTGGCTACGGCAAATTGATTGATGCCTTCAAGGCCAAATACGGCATCAAGGTCAACGAACTGAACCCCGACGCGGGCTCCGGTGACGAGCTGGAAGCCATCAAGGCCAACAAAGACAACAAAGGCCCGCAAGCGCCCGACGTGATTGACGTGGGCCTGTCCTTCGGCCCCCAGGCCAAGGCCGCAGGTTTGCTGCAGCCCTACAAGGTGGCCAACTGGGCCACCATTCCTGATTCGACCAAGGATGCACAAGGCTACTGGTACGGCGACTATTACGGCGTACTGGCATTTGAAGTCAATACCGATCTGATCAGCAAAGTGCCTGCCGATTGGAGCGACCTGCTCAAGTCCGACTACAAGAATTCCGTGGCCCTGGCGGGTGACCCCCGCTCGGCCAACCAGGCCATCCAGGGCGTGTACGCCGCAGGTGTGGCCATGGGCGGCAAAGATGCTGCTTCTGCCAGCGCTGCCGGTTTGAAGTTCTTTGCCGACATGAACAAGGCCGGCAACTTTGTGCCCGTGACCGGCAAGGCCGCGTCTCTTGCCCAGGGCACCACGCCCATCATCATCCGCTGGGATTACAACGCTCTGGCCGACCGTGACGCACTCAAGGGCAACCCCAAGGTCGCCGTTGTCGTGCCCAAGACCGGTGTGGTTGCAGGTGTGTACGTGCAGGCTATCAGCGCCTACGCACCGCACCCGAACGCGGCCAAGCTGTGGATGGAGTTCTTGTACTCGGACGAAGGCCAGATTGGCTGGCTGGACGGCTACTGCCACCCCATCCGTTTCACCGACCTGGTCGCCAAGAACAAGCTGCCCAAAGCGATGCTCGACAAGCTGCCCCCTGCAGCCGGTTACGCCAAGGCCGTGTTCCCCACCCTGGAAGACCAAAACGCCTCCAAAGACATCATCACCAAGCAGTGGGGTGTCGTTGGTGCGGATGTAGCCAAGTAATTTGGCTCACCCCCAGGCTTGCCCACTTCGTGTGGCTAAGTCGGACGCACGCCCTCCAGAAACACCGCAGAACTGGCTTTGCCAGGCTGCTGGTGTTGCCCCCTGCAAGGGGGTTGGCGGAAAGTGCGCAGCACTGTAGCCTGGGGGTGAGCCTGTTACCTCGCTGGCATGGTTCTTACGGGCCATGCCAGTATTGTTTTCAGGACCGTTTGCACAAAGGCGTAGCACCACGTGGCACCTACTTTGAATTCCGGGGCGGGGTTGGCCCCGGTGAAATCCGCCAATTTGCACTGGCTTGGCGTGTTGCCATTTCTGCTGTTTGCTGCGATGTTTTTGATCTTGCCCACCGCATACCTGATGGTCGGGGCGTTTCAGGACGAAGCCGGGCATTTCACCTTTGTCAACATCATTGGCCTGGGGACCGACAGTGTCGTCCAGGCCTACTGGATTAGCTTTCGCATCAGTGCTGCGTCGGCTCTAGGCGGCGGCATCATTGGATTTCTTTTGGCCTGGGCGGCAGTGCAAGGCAAGCTGCCAGGGTGGATCAAGCCTACTTTGATGACGTTTTCGGGCGTGGCCTCCAACTTTGCGGGCGTACCCCTGGCTTTCGCTTTTCTGGCCACTTTAGGCCGGGTGGGTCTGGTCACGGCGCTGATGCGCAAGTACCTGGGGTTCGATCTGTACTCCACCGGCTTCAGCATCCTCAGCTTCACCGGGCTGACGCTGACCTACCTGTATTTTCAAATTCCGCTGATGGTGTTGATCGTCTCGCCCGCGCTGGAAGGCCTCAAGCGCGAATGGCGCGAAGCTTGCGACTGCCTGGGCGGCTCGGCCTACCACTACTGGCGCTACATCGCCCTGCCGGTGCTGTGGCCCAGCATCATGGGTGCGATGCTGCTGCTGTTTGCCAATGCCTTTGGGGCGGTCGCTACGGCCTACGCGTTGACCGGCAGCTCGCTCAATATCGTGCCCATCCTGCTGTATGCGCAGATCCGTGGCGACGTGCTGCACAACCCCAACCTGGGCTATGCGCTGGCCCTGGGCATGGTGGTGATTACGGGTGTTTCCAACGCAGGCTACATCTGGCTGCGCAGCAAATCAGAAAAGGGGCGCACATGAGTTCTTCTCCTCAGTCCTCTCAGTCACCGTCTAGGTTGGGTGCCTGGATTGCCATTGGCATCGGAGCCAGCTATTTTTTGATTCCTCTCATCGCCACCTTCGAGTTCAGCATGCGCATGCTGCGCGGCGAGTACAGCTTTGAGGCCTACCGGGTGGTGTTTGGCGACCCGCTGTTCCAGGCCACGTTTGGCTATTCGATCATGATGGCCGTCATCACCATCGTGGTGGGTGTGCTGCTGGTGGTGCCCACGGCCTACTGGGTGCAGTTGCGCCTGCCCAAGCTGCGGCCATTGGTGGAATTCATCACCTTGCTGCCGTTGGTGATTCCGGCCATCGTTATTGTGTTTGGTTACCTGCGCATCTTTGGTAGCAACTCGTGGATTCCGCTGACCGGCAACGAGCGTGCGACTGACTTTTTGCTGGTGTGCAGCTACGTGACCTTGTCGCTGCCCTACATGTACCGCTCCATCGACACCGGCCTGCGGACCATCGACGTGCGCACCCTGACCGAGGCTGCCGAGGTGCTGGGCGCGGGCACCTTCACCATTTTGTTCAAGGTGATCTTTCCGAACCTGCGCTCGGCCATTTTGTCGGGGGCCTTCCTGACCTTTGCGGTGGTGATTGGTGAATTCACCATGGCCAGCCTGCTGAGCCGCCCGGCGTTTGGCCCCTACCTGCAGCTGGTGGGTGCCAACAAGGCGTACGAGCCGTCCGCGCTGGCGGTGATGGCTTTCATGATCACCTGGGCTTCCATGGGCCTGATCCAGGTATTCGGGCGTAATGCCAAGAACGCCGTCAAACAATAATTTTCAGAAAAAAACTGCACATGGCTTTCCTCGAAATCTCCCATCTGAAAAAAACCTTTGGCACGCAAACGGCTGTGCACGACTTCACGATGGATATCGCCAAGGGCGAGTTCATCACCTTCCTCGGCCCTTCCGGCTGCGGCAAGACCACCATCCTGCGCATGCTGGCCGGATTTGAAGACCCGTCTGGCGGCAGCATCAAGTTCGACGGCAAGGATGTCACCCACACGCCCACCAGCCAGCGCAACATCGGCATGGTGTTTCAGTCGTACGCGCTATTCCCCAATATGACGGTGGCCGAAAACATCGGCTTTGGGCTCAAAGTCGCCAAAATGCCGCAAGAGCAAATCCACGTGCGCGTGACCGAGATGCTCAAGCTCATCGGCCTGGCTGCCCTGGGTGCGCGCTACCCTTGGCAGCTGTCGGGCGGCCAGCAGCAGCGGGTGGCTTTGGCCCGGGCGCTGGCAGGCAAGCCACAGGTGCTGCTGCTGGATGAACCGCTGTCGGCGCTGGACGCGAAAATCCGCGTCTCGCTGCGCGAAGAAATCCGCGCCGTGCAGCGCGAGTTGGGCATCACCTCGGTGTTCGTGACCCATGACCAGGAAGAGGCGCTGTCCATCTCCGACCGCATCGTGGTGCTGAGCGAAGGCCGGGTCGAGCAGATCGGCACGTCCAGCGAGGTCTATAACTTCCCGCGCACCCGCTTCGTGGCCTCGTTTGTGGGCACGCTGAACCTGCTGTCGGGTACGGTGGTAGACCCGGCCTCGGGCCAGATTTCGGTCGCTGGGCAGCCTTTGGTCACTGCCACCAAGATGCCGGGTGCCGTGGCGGGGCAAACCCGGGCGTTGGCTATCCGGCCCGAAGCCATCACCCTGGAGCCGCCTGTGCCGGGCCGCAACGCCCTGCAGGCCATGGTGGAAGACGTGAACTTTTTGGGAGCGGTGGTGCGCATCCGTGTGCGCATGGACACTTTTGTGTTGTCGCTCGACGTGTTCAACGACCCGCACCGCGCCTTGCCGCAACGCGGCGAAAACGTGACCCTGGGTTTTTCGTTCGACAACCTGTTGGTACTGGAAGAGACGGTCTGAGCCATGGCATCTGCATTGACACCGGGGTGGTCGCCCGCCAATCGCCGCGCCCTGCAATATCTGCTGGACACCCTGGGCCAGCACAGCCCCGGCTATGACCCGGCGCGCAAGCCCTATGCGGTGTTCGACTGGGACAATACCTGCATCATGAACGACACCGAAGAGGCCTTGTTGCTGTACCAGGCGGAAAACCTGCAGTTCAAGCTGACCCCGACCGAGTTTTCCGAGGTGCTGCGCCAGGGCGTGCCCGAGGGCGTGTTCCGTGCCGACTACACCAACTTGGACGGCCAACCCGTGTCCATGCACGATCTGGCCACCGACATCGACGAGGCTTACACCTGGCTGTACGCCCGTTGCGACGCATTGGGTGGTACCCAGCCGCTGGCCGAAATCCGCCAGACCGAGCCGTTCAAAAACTTCCGCGCCAAGTTCTACTTTTTGTACGGTGCGCTGTGCGACACCTACCCCATGGAAGTGGGCTACAAGTGGATCATTTATTTCTACAAAAACTTCACCCCGGCCGAGTTCCAGGCCATGGTGGCCGCCTGCGTGGCCCAGAACCTGGGCGAGGCCCTGGTGCAAGCGCCCATCCATAGCAGTGCTGAGCTGCCGGGCCGGGCGGGCCGGGTGGCCCCGGTGCACTTTTACGGCATGCGGGTGGATGCCGACATGGTGGCGTTGATGGCCGCGTTGCGCGCCCATGGCTTTGACGTGCACGTGTCTACCGCGTCCATGGACGATGTGGTGCGTGTATTTGCCAGCCACCCCGGCTACGGCTACGGCGTGCCGCCCGAGAACGTGCTGGGCCTGAAGCTGGAGATCCAGGACGGCAAATACACCAACGTGTACCGCGCAGACTGGCACTTCAATTGGGGCCCAGGCAAAACTATCGGCATTGAAAAGCACTTTTTGGCCAACAAAGGCTACGGCCCGGCCCTGGTGTGCGGCGACAGCGATGGCGATGCGTGGATGATGAAAGACTTTGCCGACACCCGGCTGGGCGTGGTCATCAACCGCCTGCACACCGGCCAGATCGGGACCAACAGCCAGCAGGCCGTGGCCACGCTAGGCCAACCGAACGCGCGCTTTTTGCTGCAGGGCCGCGATGAACACACCGGCCAATTCAATGGCCAGGAGGCGACGCTGAAATACGGCCAAGCTGAAGCCCGTTTGCTCGCCTAAACGGCGGGCACCGAGCGGGTGCCGCCCAGCGTGAAGCGCGCAAACACAAAGGCGGCAATCGCCGATCCGGCAATCCCCAGCACCATAGGGCGGGCGCTGCCGTCCACAAACAGCCCCACCACGGCCATGACCAGCGCGCCCACCACAAACTGGATGGTGCCCATCAGGGCCGAGGCGGTACCGGCGATCTCGCCGTGCTCTTCCAGCGCCAGTACGGCGGTGGTGGGTACTACCAGGCCCAAGAAGCCAAAGCCGATAAATAGCAGGCCGATCAACACGTCCAGCCGGTCCACGCCGCCCAGGTTCACCAGCAGCAGCAGCGCCATGACTGCGGCGAATCCGGCCACGGCGATGTTCACCACCTTGACCAGTCCAAAGCGCTGGCTCAGCTTGCCGGTGAACTGCGACACGCCGATGAAGGCTGCGGCGTTGACCGAAAAGGTAATGCTGTACTGGCGCGGTGTGAGCCCGTAGTGGTCGATCATGATGAAGGACGAATTGGCCAGGTAGGCAAAAAAGCTGGCCATGCCAAAGGCCCCGATCAGCACCAGCCCCAGGTAGTGCCGGTCGCGCATTAGCTTGCCGTAGCCCGCCAGGGCGCTGCCCACGCTGCTGTGGGCCCGCTCCGCTGCAGGGCGGGTTTCGGGCAGGCTGGTGGCTAGCAGGGCCAGCCCCAGGGCTGCAGCCACCGTGACGGCCCAGAACACGCTGCGCCAGCCAAACCACTCGATCAAAAAGCTGCCCGCCAGCGGTGCCAGGATGGGCGATACGCTGAACACCAGCATCAGCAGCGACATCAGCCGAGCGGCATCATGGCCGGTGTGCAGGTCGCGCACGATAGCGCGTGGAATCACCATGCCCGCGCAGGCACCCAGGCCCTGGATGAAGCGCAGCATTACCAGGGTGTGCACGTCGGGGGCCAGCGCGCAGCCTATGCTGCCCGCTGCAAACAGCAGCAGGCCAAAGTACAGCGGAGCCTTGCGGCCGAACATGTCGGATACCGGCCCGTAGATGATTTGTCCAATGCCCATGGACACAAAAAAGGCCATCAGGCTGAGCTGCACCGCCGCCATGGAGGCACCCAAAGTCTGGCCAATCGAGGGCAGGGCGGGCAGGTACATGTCGATGGCGAACGGACCAATCGCGGACAGCAAACCCAGGACCAGTGCAGTGCGAAAGAAGTGCGATTTCATGGGGTAATGAAGCGGGTTTGGCGCTAAAAAATGAAAAAACCCGCAGAACGTTGGCTCTGCGGGTTTTTGTTATTTTGGTGGTGATAGGTGGATTTGAACCACCGACATCAGCATTATGAATGCTGCGCTCTAACCAACTGAGCTATATCACCGAAGAGCAAGATTATATGCCGGATTTCGCCTTCGTTTTAACGGTGCGTGAAAACCGCCTTGCGTTTGTTTAGAAATGCATCCATGCCCTCGCGCTTGTCTGCTGTGGAGAACATGGCGTGGAACAGGCGGCGCTCGAACAGCATGCCTTCGCTGAGGCTGCTCTCGAAGGCGCGGTTGACCGATTCCTTGGTCGCCATCACGGCCAGTTGGCCGTAGTCGCAAATCATTAGGGCGGCACCCAGCACCTCGGTCATCAGCTGGTCCAGTGGCACCACGCGGCTGACCAGGCCTGAGCGCTCGGCCTCGGTGGCGTCCATCATGCGGCCGGTAAGCGCCATGTCCATGGCTTTGGACTTGCCCACGGCGCGCGGCAGGCGCTGGGTGCCGCCCGCGCCGGGAATCACGCCCAACTTGATTTCGGGTTGGCCAAACTTGGCGTTGTCGGCGGCAATGATGAAGTCGCAGGCCATGGCCAGCTCGCAGCCGCCGCCTAGCGCAAAGCCTGCCACGGCTGCAATCACCGGCTTGCGCACACTGCGCAGGGTTTCCCAGTTGCGGGTCACGAAGTCGGTCTTGAAGGTCTCGGCAAAGTCGTAGGCGGCCATGGTGGCGATGTCCGCGCCCGCCGCAAAGGCTTTCTCGCTGCCGGTGATGACCATGCAGCCAATCGCAGGGTCGGCATCAAGCGCCTTGAGCGCGTGGCCCAGTTCGTCCATCAGTTGGTCGTTCAGTGCATTGAGCTGCTTGGGGCGGTTCAGGGTGATGATGCCCACCTTGCCCGCTTCGGTCGCCACGGTAATTGCCTGGTAATCCATGTAATGTCCTTGTCCTGCTAGAAATCTATTTGCTATTAAAATAATAGCTACTTGCGCAAGTGATACCTGCGCTGGAGGCACTTTTTGTATAAATCAGGTTTTGCCGGGTTCCAGCCAGGCCATGACGGCGCGCGGGTTCTCGATAGCCAGCCGCCAGGTGGTGGTGCTGGCCACCGTGGGCAAGGTCAGCGGCAGGCGCAGCAGGCGTTTGTCGCGGGCCACCAAGGCGGTAACCTGGCGGGCTGGGCCTGCATACAACAGCACATCGTCCAGCTTGGCCATGCGCCAGCCGCCCTCGGTGGTTTCCACGCCCAGCCATTCGTCGCCTGCGGCCATGCCCGCCTGTTCGGCCGCGCCGCCGCGTAGCACGACCTTGATTTGCACGCCTTGGGCCTCACCCACGCGCAGGCCCAGGCGCTGGGCCAATTGGGCCGGGTCTTCATGCACCGCCACGCCGTGGCCTGCCAACAGGTCTTTCAGCGGCAAGTCGGCCGTGCCGTGCACCCAGGCCTGGATTTCGGCCTCGAAGCTGCGCCCGGCCAGTTCGGCCAGCACCTCGGCAAAGTCGGCCTCGCGCATCGGCCCGGCCTGGCAACGCTGCCACAGGGCGCGCATCACCTCGTCCAGCGTGGTCTGGCCCTGGCCGCGCAGCGTCAGGTCGAAGCACAGGGCCACCAGTGCGCCTTTGGTGTAGTAGCTGACCGTGGCATTGGGGGTGTTTTCGTCCTGCCGGTAGTACTTCACCCATGCGTCCATGCTGGCCTGCGCGACAGACTGCACAAAGCGCCCCGGCGTTTGCTGCACCTGGTTGATGGTTTTGTTCAGCAGCTTGAGGTAGTGGGCGTTGTCCAGCAGCCCGGCGCGGCGCAACAGCAGGTCATCGTAATAGCTGGTGAAGCCTTCAAAAAACCACAGCAGCGGTGTGTATTGCTCCGCGTCATACGCGTAGCGCGCAAACTCGGCTGGGCGCAGGCGCTTGACGTTCCAGGTATGGAAGTATTCGTGGCTGATCAGGCCCAGCAGTGTGGTGTAACCCTCGCTGCGCTTGACTGGAATAGATGGCTTTTTGGCCTCGGCATCCGGGGTGCGCGGCAGGTCGCGGCGGTTGCAGACCAGCACGGTGGAGTTGCAATGCTCCAGCCCGCCATAGCCGTCGTCCACCGCGTTGAGCATGAATACGTAATTCTTGTGCGGCGGTTTGCTAAGGCGTTTGCCGTTGCCATCGGCGCTGTGCCAGAAGCGGATCTCGGTTTCGCAAATCGCCTTGGTGTCGGCCAGCAGCCGTGCACCGTCGAACGAGGGGGGCGCGCCTGCCACCACAAAGCGGTGCGGCACACCGCAGGCCTTGAACTCGCCGCTCCAGAACGTGCCCAGCTCCACCGGACAGTCCACCAGCTCGTCGTAGCTGGCGGCCTGGTACTGGCCGAAGCCCGCCGTGTCCACCTTGGTGGCGGTCAGGCCGGTGGCGACCGACCAGTGCGCGATGGCCGGTGCGGCCACCAGCTCCAGCCCGTGTGCCGCATCTTCCTGCCCGTGCACCCGCAAAAACAGGCTGCTGCCGTTGAAGAAGCCGCGTGTAGCGTCCAGCCAGGCGGTGCGCACCGACGCGTCATTGGCGTAGATCTCGCACACCAGCACCAGCGGTTTGCCCGGCTGTGCTGCAACTTCCCAGGTGTTTTTATCCAGCTGCTGCAAGGGCAGGGCCCGCTTGCCCTGGCGGGCCTGCAGGTGCTGCAGGTTTTTGGAGAATTCGCGGACCAGGTAGCTGCCCGGAATCCACACCGGCAGCGACACCCGCTGCAAGGCGGCGGGCTGGGCGATGGTTAGCGTGACGCGGAAAAGGTGGGCGAGGAGATTGGCAACCTCCACGCGGTAATGGACGGGGCCATGGACAGAAGCGGTCTCAGTGGAATGTGGCATGGCGCCAAGAATACCCCACTGGGGTCAGGTGCCTGCGGCGCCCAGCACGCAGCACAGCACCGCCACGATGGTGATGTGCAGGCGCATCGGCAGCCAGGCCGCCAGCCCGGCGCGGGGCCATGTCTTGAAGTCCACCACACAGCAGGCCACCAGCAGCAAGCCCAGCAGCGGCAGTCCCGCGTAGGCGGGCATCACCACCGCCACCCAGGCGACCAGTGAAGGCACCACGCCCCAGACGAGGTGCCACCGCCCATGCGGTGCATTCAGCGTATCGGCGCGCAGTGCAATGCCCCAGTGGATGCCGCCCAGAAACGCGGTGATGACCCCTGCATAGCTGACCAGTGCGATGGCCACAAACGGGTGCAGGTCGTCCGCCACCATCCACACCAGTGCGGCCAACAGCACGAAAGGCACCAGACCCAGGTAAGACAGGCGGCGCACCAAGGTTTCCACAGACATGTTTTGCATAGGCGCGATTTTCACGCCATTTGCCGCCGGTTTATTTGATTTTCGCCAGTTGCGCTTCGACCTGCTCTGACGGCACGGCACCGGGGATGCGCGAACCGTCGGCAAACAGCAGCGTGGGCGTGCCGGTGATGCGGTATTTCTTGCCGAACTCAACGTTGCGTGCCAGCGCGGGGGCATCGCAGTTGGCTGCAGCCTGGGGAGGTGTCTGGCTGCGCAGCATCCAGTCGTTCCAGGCCTTGGCCTTGTCTTTGGCGCACCAGATGTTGCGGGCCTTGTCGGTGGAGTCGGCGCTCAAAATGGGGTACAGGTACAGCGACACGGTCACGTTGTCCACTTTCTGCAAATCCTTCTCGAAGCGCTTGCAGTAGCCGCAGTTGGGGTCTTCAAACACCGCAATCTTGCGTTTGCCGTTGCCGCGCACGATGGTGAAAGCGTCTTTGCTGGGCAGGCTGTCGAAGTCCACCGCGCTGAGTTTGTTGATCCGCTCTTCGGTGAGATTGCGGCGAGCCCTGGTGTCGATCAGGTTGCCCTGGATCAGGAAGTTGCCCTCGGAATCGGTGTACATGACATCGCCGCCGCCCAAGGTCAGCTCAAACAGGCCTGGCATGGCACTTTTATTGACTTCTTCGATTTTGGGCATTTGCGGAATGCGTTCGGCCAGGTTCTTCCGTAGTGAGGCTTCATCGGCCTGTGCGCCCAGGCATGCAATAGCGATGGCCGTGGCCACCGCACATTTCAAAAACGTCATGTCAATTCCCAATTGTTTCTAGTCCCATAGCCTGCCGAGCGACCCAGGTTTTGACCCAGCCGCTGCGCTCAAACCCCTGCATGCCCCAGTTGCGCAGCCCCTGCGTGGTCGCATCATTGCGCGCAAACAACTGCTGCAAACCGTCCGTCGCCCCGCCCACCGCCAGCAGCGCCGTCTTGCGCGCTCGCTCGTATTGGCGCAGCAGGCGTGCATCGCCCACGCTACGCCAGTAGTCGCGGCCTTGCAGCACCTGCGCCAGCGTGGCCGCATCGCCCAGGCCCAGGTTCAGCCCCTGGCCCGCCAGCGGGTGCACGGTATGCGCCGCATCGCCTGCCAATACCCAGGCGCGTTGGTCCTTGCGGCCGATCCAGCGGCTGGCCTGCGCCTTGTACAAAGGCCAGGCCGCCCGTGGGCCGTCCAAGGTCAGATTGCCCAACGCGCCCTGGCTTGCCTCTTGCAAGGCCAGGCAGAAATCTTCTGGCGACAAGGCCAGCAGCGCGGCAGTACGGTCCTCTTGCACAGACCACACCACGGCCACAGAGTTCCCGGTCTCACCCTGCAAGGGCAAAAAAGCCAGGATCTCGCCGTTGGCAAACCACTGCCGCGCGGTTTGGTCGTGTGGTTTTTGGCACACCAGCCGGGTGGCAACGGCTTGCTGGTGGTAGGGCATGCTGTCGAAATCCACACCTAGCTCGGCCCGGGTAGCGCTGGCCTTGCCTTCGCAGACCACGGTCAGGGCGGCGTTGACCGGGGCATCCACCACCTCGATCATCGGCTGGTAGCGCACGGCATCGCCCAGGCGGGCTTCCAGTGCGGGTACGTCCACGATCCATGCCAGCGCATGCGCACCCTGTTGGCTGGCGGTGAACGTCACCTCGCCGCCCTTGTCGCCCCACACATTCATCTGCCGCACCGCCGTGGCGTGCTGCGCATCGGGCCAGCAGCGCAATGATTCGAGCAGCGTGCGCGATGCCGTGTTGAGCGCGTAGGCGCGCACGTCGTCGGCAGGGTGGGGGTGGGCCGGGTCGGCGACCAGGGCCACGCGCAGCCGGTCGCGCGCCAGCAACAACGCCAAAGTGCGGCCGACAATGCCAGCGCCACGGATACAAATGTCAAAAGGTTGGGCCATTCCGGGATTGTAGGAGCCGGGCACAATGCGCAAATTTGCCCGAGGAATCGCCCTATGGACGTGAGCGCCACCATCACCCGTCTGTTCGTCTACCCCGTCAAATCCTGCGCCGGGGTGGCTCTGGACCACGCGACGTTGACCGAGACAGGTCTGGAGTTCGACCGCGCCTGGATGGTGGTGGACGCGCAGGGCCAGTTCGTCACCCAGCGCGAGCTGCCGCACATGGCTCTCATCCAGCCCCAGTTGAAAACCTTTGAGATGGTTTTGCGGGCTCCAGGCATGCTGGACCTGCACGTGCAGCTAGATAAAGTAGAGCACGCCGTGCAGGCTACCGTGTGGAGGGACACCGTGCCCGCCTTTGACATGGGCGACTTGGCTGCGCAGTGGTTCAGCGACTTCCTGGGCCGCCCGCTGCGCCTGGTGCGCTTCAACCCCGACCACCGCCGCTTGTCCAGCGCGCAGTGGACGGGCGATGACCAGGGTTTGAACCAGTTCTCGGACGGTTTTGCGGTGCTGGTCATCAGCGAAGCCTCGCTGATGGGTCTGAACCAACGTCTGGCAGCCGCCGGGGAAGCCCCGGTCGCCATGGAGCGCTTTCGTCCCAACATCGTGCTGGCAGGTATCGAAGCCCACGACGAAGACCTCCTGGACGAGTTGCTGGTTACCACCGCCCAAGGCGAAGCCCGCTTGGCGCTGGTCAAACCCTGCCCGCGCTGCCCGATTCCCAACATCGACCCTCTCACCGCCCTCAGCACGCCCACCGTAGGCGACATGCTGCAAACCTACCGCCAGACTGCCGTGGTGGGTGGCGCCGTGGCCTTTGGCATGAACGCCATCGTGCTGGGTGGGGTGGACAGTGAACTGCGCGTGGGGCAAAGCGCCAGTGCTGACTACAAATTTGAGTGATGGCTAGCGCGGCATGGTCAAGGGCTGCGGGGGCGGTCATTACAATGGCGGGCTTCATACAGCCCCCTGCCACCGCGCAGCGGGCCTGTTCTCCCTCTTATCTTCTCTGCGCCGTGGTGTTTTTACCGGCGCAAAGATTCGGCTCCTGAAGGATTCCCCATGAAATGTGGCATTGTGGGCTTGCCCAATGTCGGTAAGTCGACCCTGTTTAACGCCTTGACCAAGGCCGGTATCGCTGCGGAAAACTACCCCTTTTGTACCATCGAGCCCAATGTCGGCATCGTTGAGGTGCCCGATGCGCGCATGGCGCAGCTGGCGGATATCGTCAAACCCGAGCGCATGGTGCCCGCAGTGGTCGAGTTTGTGGACATCGCCGGCCTGGTGGCCGGGGCCAGCACGGGCGAAGGCCTGGGCAACAAGTTTTTGGCGCACATCCGCGAAACCGATGCCACCATCAATGTGGTGCGCTGCTTTGAAGACGACAACGTGATCCACGTGGCGGGCAAGGTCGATCCGATCTCCGACATCGAAGTGATCCAGACCGAGCTCTGTCTGGCCGACCTGTCGGCCGTGGAAAAAGCCCTGCACCGCGTGACCAAGCTGGCCCGCTCGGGCGATAAGGAATCCATCAAGCTGGTGGCGATTCTGGAGAAGTGCCAGTCGGCCTTGAACGAAGCCAAGCCGGTGCGCACGCTGGACTTCAGCAAGGACGAGCTGCCGCTGCTGAAGCAATTCTTCCTGATCACTGCCAAGCCCGCCATGTTTGTGGCCAACGTGGCCGAAGATGGGTTTGAGAACAACCCCATGCTGGACCGCCTGAAGGCCTACGCCGCCGCGCAGAACGCACCCGTGGTGGCCATCAGCGCCAAGATGGAAGCCGAAATGGCCGAGATGGAAGACGAGGACCGCGCCATGTTCCTGGAGGAGCTGGGCCAGACCGAGCCCGGCCTAAACCGTTTGATTCGCGCCGCCTACACTTTGCTGGGCCTGCAAACCTACTTCACCGCTGGTGTGAAGGAAGTGCGCGCCTGGACCATCCACGTCGGCGACACCGGCCCGCAAGCAGCCGGCGTGATCCACACCGACTTTGAGAAGGGCTACATCCGCGCCCAGACCATCGCGTTCGACGACTTCATCGCCTTCAAGGGCGAGCAGGGCGCGAAAGACGCAGGCAAGATGCGCGCGGAAGGTAAGGAATATGTCGTTAAAGATGGCGACGTGATGAACTTCCTTTTCTCATCCTAACGCTTTTCAAGCTTTTTAGGCCACTAGCGCATATCCCAACTGCGCTATATGCTATGAAAAATGTAGCATTTTATTTTCTCCACTGTATTGCCCCCCCATGACCGAACCGGTTCGCCTTGCCAAACGTCTCGCTGAACAGCTGGCCTGCTCCCGTAGCGAGGCGGAGAAGTACATCGAAGGCGGCTGGGTGCGGGTGGACGGGCAGGTGGTGGACGAGCCGATGTTCCGCGTCGGCGCGCAAAAGATCACCGTAGACTCCGATGCCAGCCTGCTGGTGTCTCCCACCGTCACGCTGGTGCTGCACAAGCCGGTGGGCTTTACGGCTGGGTTGGACGCAGGTCCTGGTCCTAAACGTAATACGGCGCAAGCCGCGCTGACCTTGCTGACCCGTGAGAACCACACGCCGGACGACCGCTCCGGCATCCGCACCCTCAAGAAACACTTTGCCCAGTTGCGCCTGGCCACGCCCATGGACAGCCGTGCCACGGGCCTGGTGGTCTACACCCAGGATGGCCGTGTGGTGCGCAAGCTGGAAGAAGATGCGGACCTGATCGAGCACGAAGTGATGGTCGAGGTGGCGGGTGATGTCACTCCCGGCATGCTGCGCAAGCTGGCCGATCCGGTCCAGTACCACGAGAAGATTTTGACCGCTGCCAAGGTCAGCATCAGCAGCAATACCGACACCGAGACCCGCCTGCGCTTTGCCCTCAAAGGCGAGCGCCCCGGCCAGATCGACTATCTGTGTGAAAGCGCGGGCTTGCAGATCCGCAGCGTCAAGCGCATCCGCGTGGGCCGTGTCGCCATGACGGCCTTAGCGCCCGGCCAGTGGCGCTATCTGGCAGAGCACGAGCGCTTCTAAAACCAGTGGGCTGGGAACGCCCACACCAGCGATCCGGTCAGCACCACATAGCGCAGAAACTTGCCTATCGCCATATAGCCCAAGCAGGGCCAGAACGGCAGTCTGAGCCAGCCCGCCACCGCGCACAACGGGTCGCCCACCAGAGGCAGCCAGGCCAGCAGACAGGCCTTAGGCCCCAGCTTTTCCAACCAACCCAGCACGCGGGTGTGGTGGGATGAGTGCTGGTATTTATCCGCCACCTTGTGTGCTCCGAAACCCATCCACCAGTCCACCGCACCGCCCAGTGTGTTGCCCACGGTGGCGACCAGGATGGCGGGCCAGAACAGTTCGGGGTTGAGCTTGACCAGCCCAAACACCACCGGCTCCGAGCCTAACGGCAGTAGCGTGGCGGAGATGAACGAGACGATAAATACGGTGCTCAGGCCGAATTGCGGCAGGGCCAGCAGGGTCAGCAAATGTTCGATCCAGGATTCCATCTGGGAAGTATAGGAGGGCGCTGACAGCGGTTTACCGCCAGTACCGTCTAATTCCCACCATGTGAAATCATGAAGCCGCACTGCGAAACTCGCCATTGCTGCACTGCAATAATTTTTACCAAACTACAAAAACTATTTTCGCATCATAAAAAGTTAGTTGTAAGCTGTTGATTTTGTTAATTTATATTTAAAATCTTATATAAGACATAAGAGTATGAAAAGTCTTATAGAAGACTTAGAATTTGTCCATCGGCACCGCACACCAGCGCAGTGCAGAACCCCTTCCTTTGCTTTTCAATCCACCTTGGAGTTTTTATGCCGCAATCCATCACCGAACAACTCAGCCGTGACCAACAAGCCGCTGCTCTGCAAAAAGACTGGGACACCAACCCCCGTTGGAAGGGCATCAAGCGTGGTTACACCGCCGCCGAGGTCGTGCGGCTGCGCGGCTCTTTCCCCATCGAGCACACCCTGGCCCGCCGCGGTGCAGAAAAGCTCTGGGATCTGTTGCACACCGAGGCGTACGTTAACTGCCTGGGCGCATTGACCGGTGGCCAGGCTATGCAGCAAGTCAAGGCCGGTGTGAAGGCGATTTACCTGTCGGGCTGGCAAGTGGCGGCCGACAACAACGGCTATGCCGCCATGTACCCCGACCAGTCGCTGTACCCCGTGGATTCGGTGCCCAAAGTGGTGGAGCGCATCAACAACACCTTCCGCCGTGCCGATGAAATCCAGCATTCCAAGGGCATCGACGCAGGCGACGCAGGCTATATCGACAATTTCGCGCCCATCGTGGCCGATGCCGAAGCCGGTTTTGGCGGCGTGCTGAACGCTTTCGAACTGATGAAGGCCATGATCAACTCCGGCGCGGCTGGCGTGCACTGGGAAGACCAATTGGCTTCGGTCAAAAAATGCGGCCACATGGGCGGCAAGGTGCTGGTGCCTACGGTGGAAGCCTGCCAGAAACTCATCGCCGCCCGCATGGCTGCCGATGTGTGCGGCGTGCCTACTTTGGTGATTGCCCGCACCGATGCCGAAGCCGCCGACCTGCTGACCAGCGACTATGACGAAAACGACAAGCCTTTCATCACCGGTGAGCGCACCTCCGAAGGTTTCTACAAGACCAACAAGGGCATCGACCAGGCCATCAGCCGCGCCATCGCCTACGCCCACTACGCCGACCTGGTGTGGTGCGAAACCGGCACGCCCGATCTGGCTTTCGCCAAGAAGTTTGCCGATGCCGTGCACAAAGTGCACCCCGGCAAGATGCTGGCCTACAACTGCTCGCCGTCCTTCAACTGGAAGAAGAACCTGGACGACGCGACCATCGCCAAGTTCCAGCGCGAACTGGGTGCCATGGGTTACAAATACCAGTTCATCACCTTGGCTGGCATCCATTCCATGTGGTTCAACATGTTCGACCTGGCGCAAGACTACGTGGCACGCGGCATGTCGGCCTATGTCGAGAAGGTGCAAGAGCCCGAGTTCGCTGCCCGTGACCGGGGCTACACCTTCGTGTCGCACCAGCAGGAGGTGGGTACCGGTTACTTCGACGAAGTGACCACGGTGATTCAGGGCGGCAAGTCCAGCGTCACCGCATTGACCGGTTCCACCGAAGAAGAACAGTTCCACTGATCTAAGGCCTTTGGGTCTATCCGCAAAAAGCCCGTCTGTGTACGGGCTTTCTGCATTGTTAGCTATCGATTCCAGAGCGGCGGTAAGCGCAGCGGGGGCGGCGACGGCGGGTCGTCGTAGCTGCGGGCCACCACGCGCTCCACCAGCACGTCGCCCGTGCCGCGGTCCAGCAAGCCGAGTTCGGCGGCTGCGGCCTGGCTCAGGTCAATGATGCGGTGGGTCAGGATGTGGGGCCCCCGGTCGTTGATGCGCACGATGACGCTTTTGCCGGTGCTCAACAAGGTGACCTTGGCGTAGCTCAGCAAGGGCAGGGTGCGGTGCGCGGCGGTCAGGGCGGACATTTGGAAGGTTTCGCCGGATGCTGTACGCCTGCCGTGGAAGCGTTTGCCGTACCAACTGGCCTTGCCGCGCTGGGCTGTACCGGTGCCCAGGTCGGTGGCCCAGAAGTCGGTCGCCGAGGCGCTGGGCGGCGGTAGTTCGGGGGGTTCGGCGCTGCTGTCGGCGGGAGCGGATGTTTGGGCCTGCACCCCGGTCAAACCTCCCCACAGGACGGCCACCACCAGCGCAAACACAACGGAAGACTTTTCAAACATGGCGGCATGTTAGTGCCTCTATGCAAACCGCCATCGGCGGGTGAATGCGCGGGTGCACGCAAAAGTGAGATTTCAATTGCTGAAATTTTGGGCAGTTAGAATGCCTCTCCTCCCCCGTTTTCACCATTTCTCCCACCGTATTTCCTTGGCGCCCCACCGGCGCTGACGCCTATTCCTATGCACATTGGTCCGTACGCTTTAGCGAACCGCCTGTTTGTTGCGCCCATGGCCGGCGTGACGGACCGGCCGTTTCGGCGCTTGTGCAAATCCCTGGGTGCGGGCTATGCGGTCAGTGAAATGGTCACCTCGCGGCGCGACCTGTGGGCCACGCTGAAAACTTCGCGCCGTGCCAACCACGACGGCGAAGCCGCCCCCATCGCCGTACAAATCGCCGGAACCGATGCCGAGATGATGGCCGAGGCTGCGGCCTACAACATCGCCAATGGCGCGCAAATCATCGACATCAACATGGGTTGCCCGGCCAAGAAGGTCTGTAACAAATGGGCCGGTTCGGCGCTGATGCAAGACGAACCGCTGGCCCTGGCCATCGTTGAAGCCGTGGTCGCGGCCTGCGCCCCGCACAACGTGCCTGTCACCCTGAAGATGCGCACCGGCTGGAGCCAGGCGAACAAAAATGCCGTGTCGCTGGCGCGCCAGTTTGAGCAGGCCGGTATCCAGATGCTGACCGTGCATGGTCGCACCCGCGAGCAGGGCTACACCGGCCACGCAGAATACGACACCATCGCCGCCGTGAAAGCCGCCGTGCGTGTGCCGGTGGTGGCCAATGGCGACATGACCACCCCCGAAAAAGTGCGTGACGTGCTGGCCGCTACCGGGGCCGACGCGGTGATGATTGGCCGCGCCGCCCAGGGCCGTCCGTGGATCTTCCGCGAAGTGGCGCACTTTTTGGACACCGGCACCCACCTGGCCCCGCCCCTGGTGGCCGAGGTGCAGCGCCTGCTGCTCGACCACCTGCAAGACCATTACAGCCTGTACGGCGAGTACAGCGGCGTGCGCACCGCCCGCAAGCATATTGGCTGGTATGTCAAAACCCTGCCTGGTGGCGAGGCCTTCCGTGCCCGCATGAACCTGCTGGAAGACCCGCAGCAGCAATGGGCGGCGGTAGACGCATTTTTTGCCGAACTGGCCAGCCGCATGGACCGCATGCCCGCCGCCGAGTTAAACCCCGAACAACAACATTTGCATCTGGAGAGCGCCGCGTGAGCCAAAAAAGTATCGACGAGTGCGTGCGCGCCAGTCTGGAAAGCTATTTCAAGGACCTGGACGGCATCGATCCCGCAGGCATGTACGACATGATGGTGCGGGTGGTGGAAAAGCCCCTGCTCGAAGTGGTCATGGCGCAGGCCGACCACAACCAGTCGCGCGCCGCCGCCTGGCTGGGCCTGAACCGCAACACCCTGCGCAAAAAACTGCTGGAACACCATTTGATGGAATAAGCCGCCACGGCTTGCTCATAACGATTTTTAACCTCCCCTCGACTTCTCCTCGATCGCCCCCGATGCCCATGAACGCACTTCTCTCCGTCTCCGACAAAACCGGTGTTTTGGAACTGGCCCAGTCCCTGCACGCCCTGGGCTTTGGCCTGCTGTCTACCGGCGGCACCGCCAAGCTGCTGGCCGATAACGGCCTGCCGGTCACCGAAGTGGCCGACCACACCGGTTTCCCCGAGATGCTGGATGGCCGGGTCAAAACCCTGCACCCCAAGGTGCACGGCGGCCTGCTGGCGCGCCGCGACTTCCCCGAGCACATGGCCGCGTTGAAGACCCACGACATCGCCACCATCGACCTGCTGGTGGTCAACCTCTACCCATTTGAAGCAACTGTGGCCAAGCCCGGCTGCACGCTGGAAGACGCGATTGAGAACATCGACATCGGCGGCCCCGCCATGGTGCGCAGCGCCGCCAAGAACTGGAAAGACGTGGCCGTGTTAACCGATGCCAGCCAGTACGCCACCGTGTTGGCCGAACTGCAAGCCAGTGGCAGCGTCAGCCAAAAAACCAAATTCACCCTGTCCGTGGCCGCGTTCAACCGCATCAGCCAGTACGACGGCGCGATCAGCGACTACCTGTCCAGCATTGCCGAAGACGGCAGCCACGCCCAGTTCCCCGCGCAAACCAATGGCCGCTTCGTCAAGCTGCAAGACCTGCGCTACGGCGAAAACCCGCACCAGCAGGCCGCCTTCTACCGCGACCTGTATCCCGCCCCTGGCTCGCTGGTCACGGCCCGGCAGTTGCAAGGCAAGGAACTTAGCTACAACAACATCGCCGATGCCGACGCGGCCTGGGAATGCGTAAAGAGTTTCAGCGAGCCTGCCTGCGTCATCGTCAAGCACGCCAACCCCTGCGGCGTGGCCGTGGGTGCGAATGGCCTGGAGGCCTACAGCAAGGCCTTCCAGACCGACCCCACCTCCGCTTTTGGCGGCATTATTGCCCTCAACCGCACATTGGATAAGGACGCTGCGCTACAGATTTCGAAGCAGTTCGTTGAGGTGCTGATGGCCCCTGGCTACACCGCCGAAGCGCTGGAAGTATTCAAGACCAAGGTGAATGTCCGCATCCTGGAAATCGTTTTGCCGAATTCCTATGGCAACGCTGATGCGTCGCTTGGCGGCACGACCGCCTGGGACAAGGGCCAGAACGTCATGGATATCAAGCGCATCGGATCGGGCTTGCTGATGCAGACCGCCGACAACCACGAGCTGGTGCTGGCCGATCTCAAGGTCGTCACCACCCTGCAACCCACGCCGCAGCAGCTCGAAGACCTGCTGTTCGCCTGGAAAGTCGCCAAGTTCGTGAAGAGCAACGCCATCGTCTTCTGTAAAGGCGGCATGACCATGGGGGTGGGGGCAGGCCAGATGAGCCGCCTGGACTCCGCCCGCATCGCTAGCATCAAGGCCGGCCACGCCGGTCTGGCCCTGGCAGGCACGGCGGTTGCCAGCGATGCCTTTTTCCCGTTCCGCGACGGCCTGGACGTGGTGGTGGATGCGGGAGCAACCTGCGTCATCCAGCCCGGCGGCTCGATGCGCGACGACGAAGTAATCGCTGCTGCCAACGAGCGTGGCGTGGCCATGGTGTTGACGGGCGTGCGGCACTTTCGCCACTAATCACCATTAAAAGTATGTTGCGGGTCACGCTGAATCTGGCCTGGCTACTGGGCAGTGGGTGGGCTGCCGCCCAGTCGCTTCCGCCCCAGGAGTTGGCCCAGAAATCCGACTGTATGTCCTGCCACGGCATGGTCCACCAGCAGGTCGGCCCTGGCTTTGCACAAATAGCGGCGCGTTACCGGGGTGATGCAGATGCCCCGGCGCGGCTGGCGGGCAAGATACGCAATGGCAGCGTAGGGGCGTGGGGCCGTGTCATCATGCCCCGGCATCCGCAACTGACCGATGCCGAAACTCTGGCACTCGCCCGCTGGGTCTTATCCCAGCCGCCACCCTAAGCCATTCATAACAGGAGACTTCCCATGTCCGATCTCATCATCATCGCCCGCGCCCAGGCCAAACCCGGTTTTGAAGCGGTGCTGGTCGCTGCCCAAACCGCCCTGGTGGAGCTGTCGCGCCAGCAGCCCGGCTGCATTGCCTACGAACTGCACGAAGACCTGGAGCAGCCCGGCAAGGTGCTGTTCTACGAACGCTGGGCCGACCGCAACGCCTGGGAAAACCACATCGCCGGTGCCCACAGCGTCGCCTTCCGCGCCCAGGCGGGCGACTGGGTGGGTGAATCTGAGCTGCTGCAAATGCGCCAGGTGGCTTAGGGCATTCCTGGCCTGTACCTGAGAGTTGCATTTTTGGGAGAAATAGGCCGCTAACGCATATTTTATATACGCTAGTAGCTATATTTTAAATAGCATTCTCATGCGGATGCGGGTTGGCTACGGGGTTTGGCTGCCGACTTGACCAGCAAGATCGCCGTGGCCGTCACCAGGCAGGCCGCACCGGCTGCGTACAAAGCCGGGGTGTACGAGAACATCACTGTGCGTGTCAGCCCGGCCCCGTAGGCCGCCACCGCGCCGCCGAGTTGGTGACCGGCAAACACCCAACCAAAAATCATGCCTGCGCGCTCCCTGCCGAAATGCGCGCTGACCAGCTTCACCGTGGGCGGCACGGTAGCCACCCAGTCCAGCCCGTAGAACATGGCAAACAGCGACAAACCGTACAGCGTGAAGTCCGAATGCGGCAGCCAAAACAGCGACAGCCCGCGCAGGCCGTAATACCAAAACAGCAGTTTGCGGTTGTCAAAGCGGTCGGAAAGCCAACCCGACAGGATGGTGCCGACAAAGTCGAAGCCGCCAATCATCGCCAGCACCGAGGCCGCAGGCAGGGCCGCCAGCCCGTAGTCGCCACAGAGCGAAATAAAGTGCGTCTGGATCAGCCCGCTGGTGCTCAGCCCGCAGACGAAGAAGGTCCCAAACAGCACCCAGAAGGTCGAACTTTTAGACACGCTGCCCAGCACGTTTAGCGGCTCCATGAAGCCCAGGCGCTTGCTGGGCAGCGGTGCGTCGGGCACATCGGGATTCGCCCCAAAGGCGCGCAGCCCCAGGTCTTGCGGGCGGTTGCGGATGAAGCAAAAGGCCAGCAGTGCCACCAGCAGGCAGGTGATGAACACCGGCGTGATGGCCACGCGCCAGCCGTAGCGCTCGATCAGCCAGGCCGCCAGCGGCAAAAAAACCAGTTGCCCGGTGGCCGAGCTGGCCGTCAGCATGCCCAGCACCAGGCCGCGGCGCTGGTCAAACCAGCGGGTGGCGACCACCGCACCCAGCACCAGGGCTGTCATGCCCGAACCCACGCCCAGCACAACGCCCCACAGCAGCACCAACTGCCACAGCGCCGTCATTTGCGTCGCCAGCAGCAGGCCGCTGGCCACCAGGACCAGCGCGGTGCAAATGATGGTGCGCAGGCCGTAGCGTTCCATCAGGATGGCAGCAAATGGCCCCATCAGCCCGAACAGCATGAAGCGCAAGGCCATGGCCGAGGAGATCTGGTCGGTGCTCCAGCCGAACTCTTTGCTCAGGGGCTGCAGGAACGCACCGGGCAGGCCCAGCGCGGCCGACGAGCTCAGCATGGTCAGAAACACGATGGCCAGGATGGCCCACGAGAAGTGGATGCCCCGGCGTTGCAGCCAGAGGGAAACGGGTTGGGCGAACATGGTTTTAGGCGTGTGGGGCGGTGATGGAGGGTGTGGAAATGGTGGCCAGCAGGTGTTCGCGCGCGGCCACCAGCAGTTCATCCGATAGTGCGTTGCCCTGCGTGGCCCGGGCCAGCACCAGCGCGCCGACCAGGGTGGAGAGCTGCGCCAGCGACTGGCTGCGGTCGGTGGCGGCGTCGCCGGTGTTTTGTAGCGGCAGCAGCACCGACAGCAGGCTGGTTATGCCCGCCAGGTAGGCGGCGTGGATGGGCTTGTCGGCGGCTTCCCGGGCCACATCCCCGGCCAGCGAGGGCAGCGGGCAGCCGGTGCCCACATCGTCGCGGCTTTGGGGTGTGAGGTAGGCCTGGACGATAGCGCCCAAGGCGGCAGCAGGAGTCGGCTGGGCGGCGGCACGCTGGGTCCAGCGGGCGGTGGATTGCTCGAAAGCCTGTGTGCAGGCCACGGCGGCCAGCGCGTCTTTGGAGGCGAAGTGGCCGTAGAAGCCGCCGTGCGTCAGCCCCACCTCGGCCATCAGATCGGCCAGGCTCAGGCCCTGGATACCCCGGGTGCGGAACAGGCGCGAGGCGGCTGCTTCGATGGCGAGGCGGTTGCTGTCGGTCTGGGCGCGTGAAACTCGGGGCATGGACGGTCCTGCGGATATTTAATAGATTGTAGGCATCATGAATAATAGATGTCAATAACAATCTATTGAAGAGAAAATTTATAAGAAACCGGCCTCTAGCGCAGGTTTTGTCTGCACTGATCGCTATGTTTACGATAGTAAGCAGGCGAAAAAAAAGACCGCGCAGGGCGGTCTTTTCAGGGGCGAAGCAGCGCGGTTTAGCGCCAGTAGCGGCCACCGCGCTGGTAGCCGAAGTTCAGCTCTACGCCAATCGGCACGGCCGGGCGGTAATAGGGCACGGCCTGCACAACCACCGGGGCGGCCACGGTGTAAGCGGGTTCGGGCTGGTAGTAGTCGCCCGAAATCACTTGTTGCTGTACCGGTGCACGCACAGGCGGCATATTGTTGCCGCCCATAGGGCTGACTTGCAACGCGATGGTCGGGCCGGGGTCGTTCGCCAGGGTGGTGGTGTACTGCCTGCCCGCGTACTCATAGACCACGTTGTAACCTGCGTTGCGGTTCTCAAAGAAGGTTTGGGTGCTGCAGTTTTGCACGGTTTGCAGCTGGGTCTGGCCGGGCGCTTCGATGCTGTTGCCCAAAATGGCCCCACCCACAATGCCCAGCATGGTGGCCGCCGCACGGCCCCCGCCACCGCCGATGGCATTGCCCATGGCACCACCGGCAATGCCGCCCATCAGTGCGCCCGCGCCGGAGCGCGGAGTCTCCACCGCCACCTGCTGGTTGCTGCACACCTGGCGCGGCACGGCAATCTGCTGGTTGATGGGGGTGCTGGAGATCACCCGCCCGGTTTCCTGGGCGGCCGCGAAGCCTGTGACCAGGGTCAAGGCGCTAAGGAGGAGAATCTTTTTCATGGTGATGATTAAACGCCTCAAACCCCCATTAGGTTCCAGGCTTTACCCAGGCGTTTCAATTTTCCCGCAGAGAAATCTATAGAAAAAATGCCTCTAGCGCAGGTACTGCTTGCGCTAGTAGCTATATTTTTGATAGTTCTTTGAAAACCGCGTGCGCTGCTGCTACGGTGGCCGCGATATCGTCTGGCGTGTGGGCTGCGCTGACAAAACCGGCCTCGTACAGTGCCGGGGCAACATACACGCCGCGGTCCAGCAGGCCGTGGAACAGGTGGTTGAAGCGCGGGCTGCTGGTCTTCATGACCTGCGGGTAGTTGGTCGGCAGGGTGTCGAGCAGAAAAAAGCCAAACATGCCGCCCTCGCTGTCGCTGCTGAAGGCCAACCCTTCAGCATCGGCAGCGGTCTGCAAGCCGCTGACCAGCGACCGGGCGGTGGCCGACAAGGCTTCAAAAAAGCCGGGCTTGCGGATTTCGCGCAGCGTGGCCAGCCCGCAGGCGGTGGCCACCGGGTTGCCCGACAGCGTGCCCGCCTGGTAGACCGTGCCTAGCGGGGCCAGGTGTTCCATCACCGCGCGCGAGCCGCCAAAGGCTGCCAGCGGCATGCCGCCACCAATCACCTTGCCCAGCACCGTCATGTCCGGAGCAAAGCCGGGGATGGATTTGGCGTAGACGCTTTGGGCGCTGCCCAAGGCGACGCGAAAGCCGGTCATCACTTCGTCGAACACCAGCAGCGCACCAAACTCGGTGCACAGTTCGCGGCAGCGCTGCATAAAGGGCACGGAGGCGCGCACAAAGTTCATGTTGCCCGCGATGGGCTCGATCATCAGGCAGGCGATGTCCTTACCGTGCAGGGCAAAGGCTTCTTCCAGCTGGGCAATGTGGTTGTATTCCAGCACCAGGGTGTGCTGCACCACTTCGGGCGGCACACCAGCGCTGGTGGCGCTGCCAAAGGTGGCCAGGCCGGACCCGGCCTTGACCAGCAGCGCGTCGGCATGGCCGTGGTAGCAGCCTTCGAACTTGATGATCTTGTTGCGGCCGGTGGCACCGCGCGCCAGGCGGATGGTGCTCATGGCGGCTTCGGTGCCGGAGCTGACCAGGCGCAGCATTTCCATGGACGGCACCAGCGACAAAATTTCTTCGGCCAGCTCGACTTCGCGCTCGGTGGGTGCGCCGAACGAGAAGCCTTCGAGCAGGGCTTTTTGTACCGCCTCGACCACAGCAGGGTGGCCGTGGCCCAGGATCATCGGGCCCCAGGAGCCGATGTAGTCGGTGTAACGCCGGCCGTTGGCATCCCAGAAGTAGGCACCCTGGGCGCGCTGCACAAAGCGCGGCGTGCCGCCCACGGCCTTGAAGGCGCGCACAGGTGAGTTCACACCGCCGGGGATAACTTTGACGGCGCGGTCAAACAGGGCTTGGTTCAGATCAGTGTCGGGTTTCATTCGGGGCCTCAAGTGCGGCAATGGCGCGCAGGGTTTCTTCGTCCAGGGGAGCATCGGGGTCGGAGCCGTCGTCGGGGGCATCGTCATCTTCCGGCTGGGCCCAGAACATGCGGTCGGGCAGGATGTGGCCCATGCCGGGGCGGAAGCCGCCGTCCAGGCAGCGGTCCAGGTAGCTCATGGCCTCATTGGTGGCTTCGGCCAGGTCGCTGCCGCTGGCCAATAGTGCAGCCAGCGCCGCCGACAGGGTTTCGCCCGCGCCGGTAAACACGGCTTCGAACAGCTCGAACTTTTCGCTGACCAGCACGGCCTGCGGGCTGGTGAGGACGTTCTCCACATGCTGGTCGGGCAGGGGGATGCCGGTGACCAGGGTGTAGGGCACGCCCATGGCCGAGGCGGCCTTGGCGATGTCGCGCGGCGTGGGATTGCGCTCACCGCTCCAGTCGGGCAGCAGCCAACGGCGCAGCGTGCTGTGGTTGCCCACCAGCACGGTGGTTTGCGGCAACATCAGCTCGCGGAAGGCATCCAGGTAGTCTTCGATCTTGTCTTCGTCCCACCAGGACAGGTTGGGCATGTAGGCCACCACCGGCACGTCGGCGTAATCGGAGGTGATCTCGGCAATTGCGCTGACGTTTTCCGGGCTGCCCACAAAGCCCACCTTGAAGACCTGCACGGCAATGTCTTCCAGCACCGCGCGGGCTTGTTCGGTGACAGCTTCTTCGTCGAAACAGAAGTGTTCAAAAATCTCTCCGGTGTCGCGGGCGTAAGCCCCGGTGACCACCGGCAACGCATGGCCGCCAACCGAAGCGATGGCGGTGGTGTCGGCCGCCAGGCCGCCTGCACCGCTGGGGTCGCTGGCGTTGAAGACCATGACGCAGGCTGGGCCTTCGAGGTCTTCTTCGGCCTCTTCAGGCTCATGGGCGGCATCGACCAGATCGTCGGCAAGAGGTTTTTTTGGGGGGGGTGGAGCGTTCATGGGCCTAATTTGGCAGGGAAATCGACGCAGAAACGACGCAGAATAGGGACTGGTGAAGCAAACTGGTCAGGCAGTCAAACTGCGTCTATACAATCCGTTGCATTCTATTCGAAGGCCCTTTAAGCTGTGACTGACTCTAAAACTTGGATGTGTTTGATCTGTGGTTGGATTTATGACGAGGCCACGGGTGACCCTGCTACCGGCATTGCCGCCGGAACCGCCTGGGCGCTGGTGCCGATGAACTGGACCTGCCCCGAATGCGGTGCCCGCAAAGAAGATTTCGAGATGGTCCAACTTTGATGCGCGGCGACCGTCCGCGCTGTGCAATTTCTTCCAGAAGAGGTGCCACGTGAGTACGCTTGCCACGACTTTCAAAGTCCTTGTGGTGGACGACAGCAACACGATCCGTCGCAGCGCTGAGATCTTCCTGAAGCAAGGCGGGCACGAGGTGCTGTTGGCCGAGGACGGCTTTGATGCCCTGTCCAAAATCAACGACCACCAGCCGCAGCTGATTTTTTGCGACATCCTGATGCCCAAGCTGGACGGCTACCAAACCTGCGCCATCATCAAGCGCAACCCCAAATTTGCGGCCATCCCGGTGGTCATGCTGTCGTCCAAAGACGGCGTGTTCGACAAAGCCCGTGGCCGCATGGTGGGCTCGCAAGACTATTTGACCAAACCTTTTACCAAAGACCAGTTGCTCCAGGCGGTGCAGCAGTTCGGTGCCGCCTTGCAAGGAGCCATTTGATGCCTATCCACAACGTGCTGATCGTGGACGATTCCAAGACCGAGCTGATGTACCTGACCGACTTGCTGGAAAAGAACGGCATGTCGGTACGCACCGCGGAAAATGCCGACGAGGCGTTTCGTCGCCTGGCGGAACACAAACCCGACCTGATCTTGATGGACGTGGTGATGCCGGGCCAAAACGGCTTCCAGCTGACCCGCACCATCAGCCGCAACCCTGAGTTTGCCGACGTGCCCATCATCATGTGCACCAGCAAGAACCAGGAAACCGACCGCGTCTGGGGCATGCGCCAAGGGGCCCGCGACTACATCACCAAACCGGTGAACGCTGCCGAGCTGAAGGCCAAGATCAGCGCCTTGAACAGTACTTCGAAGTAGGGTAGCGGCAGCCATGGCGAACCGCGAAGCGCTCCGAGAACTACAAACCCGATTGGCCTCTCGGCTGCAAGCTGCCCGCAGCGAAGGGCTGTCGGTGCGTTGGCTGGCGGCCCATGTAGGCGGTGCCCGCTACCTGTTTCCGCTGGCCCAGTGCGGCGAGATTTTCCCGTGGACCTCTGTGCAGCCCGCGGCCTACACCCAGGCCTGGTTCCTGGGCGTGGCGAATCTACGCGGCGGACTGTGCGGCGTGGTCGATCTGCTTCGCTTCATGGCCCCCGACACGCTGGCGCTTCGCAGCGATGCGGCCTTGTCCGAGTGCAGCCTGCTGTCGTTCAATGCGGGCATGGAGCTCAATTGCGCGCTGCTGGTAGACCAGCTCAGCGGCCTGCGTGGCCTGGACTCATTTACCGCATCGGCACCTGCTGCCGAGGGTGCCCCTCCTTATTTTGGCCCCATCCATACCGATGCGGCCGGTTTGCCGTGGCAGGAAATCAACCTGCTGGGCCTGTCCCAACTTCCTTCTTTTCTGAGCATCAGTGCTTAGGGCCCCTCCAGAAAGCTGCACCATGCCTGCTGTTGACGACAAGACCTTTTCCCACGCGACGCTGGAGGACTCTGCGGATACCGACACCGTGGCCGAGTATCCCGAGGAAGAGGTATCCAGGCCTTCGGCGCGGTCAACCCCGGACTTCAGCGAAAGCCGCTTTGTCAGCGCACACGTGCCTGACGCGGCCGACGAATGGGTGACGCTGCCCTTACTGGGTAACCGGCGCATCACGGCCCACCAGCGCATTTTGGCGGTGGTGATGGCTGCGGCCTTATTGGTGTTGGCGGTGGGGGCCGCTTGGGCTTTGCGCCGCGCCGACACTGTGGCGCAGCAACTGGCTGCCACCGGCCAGGCCCTGATGCAGTCGCAACGTCTGGCCAAATCGGTATCGCAAGCCTTGGTGGGCAGCGCTGCTGCTTTTCCCGACGTGGCCGAAAGCGCCAACGTGCTGGCCAAGAATGTGCGCGGCCTGCAAGCTGGTGACCAGCGTTTGGCTGCGGTGAACGCCGATGCCCAGACCGATATCGCCAAAATTACCCCCCTGATGGAACGCGCCGAAAAAAATGCCGCCACCGTCATGGGCCAGCAAAAAATTCTGACGCAGGTGGGTGCAGCGCTGCACACCATCAACCGCCAATCGTCCGATTTGCTGGAGATCGCCGAAACCATCGCCTCGTTCAAATTGCAGCAGGCTGCCAGTCCCACCGAGATTTCTGCAGCGGGCCAGTTGGTGATGTTGACCCAGCGCATTGGCAAGTCGGCGAATGAATTCCAGACCATGGACGGCGTCAGCCCCGAGGCGGTGTTCCTGCTGGGTAAAGACTTGAACTCGTTCAAGGAAATTACCCTGGGCCTGCTGGACGGTAGTCCGGAACTGCGTTTGGGTGCAGCCAAAGATGCGGCCACCCGCGAGCAGCTCAACGCCTTGCTCAAGCTGTACGACGAAACCCGCACCCAGGCCGGTGCCATTCTGGGCAATCTGCAAGGCCTGGTGTCGGCCCGTGAGGCGCAAACCGCCGTAGTGGCCGACAGCGAGCCGCTGCGCCGCCAGCTGGAAGAACTGCAAGACAAACTATCGTCGCAAACCGGCTTGGGCTTGGTGGCCATCGTGGTGCTGTTGCTGTCGGCGCTGCTGGCGCTGGCCTGCGCGGCCGGTTTGGCCGCTGTGCAACTACGCGGTAGCCGCAAACGCCAGGCCACGGCCGAAATGCAACGTCTGGATGCCGAGTCGTCGCAGCAAGGTACCAAGCGCGTCAACGATGCCAACCAGGCGGCGATTTTGCGGCTAATGAACGAACTGCAGGCGGTGGCCGAGGGCGATTTGACCCAGCAAGCCACGGTGACCGAAGACATCACCGGTGCGATTGCCGATTCGGTGAATTACACCGTGGAAGAACTCCGCGCCCTGGTGGGCAGTGTGCAAAACACCGTGACCCAGGTGGCGCAAACCACGGCGCAGGTAGACAGCACCTCGACCGAACTGCTGGCTGCATCGACCGAGCAACTGCGCGAAATCCGCGAAACCGGCCGCTCGGTGCTGGACATGGCTTCGCGCATCAACGAGGTGTCTACCCAGGCGCAAGAGTCGGCCACGGTGGCGCGGCAGTCGCTGCAAGCCGCCGACTCGGGCCTGCAGGCGGTGCAAAACGCCATCGGGGGCATGAACTCCATCCGCGACCAGATCCAGGAGACCTCCAAACGCATCAAGCGCCTGGGCGAATCTTCGCAAGAGATTGGCGAAATCACCGAGCTGATCTCCGACATTACCGAGCAAACCAATGTGCTGGCGTTGAACGCCGCCATCCAGGCTGCGTCGGCGGGCGAGGCCGGACGTGGCTTCTCGGTGGTGGCCGAGGAAGTGCAGCGGCTGGCCGAGCGTTCGGCCGATGCGACGCGCCAGATTGCGGCGTTGGTGAAGGCCATCCAGACCGACACCCAGGATGCCGTGGCCGCCATGGAACGTTCAACCCAGGGGGTGGTGGCCGGTGCGGCCCTGTCCGACAGCGCCGGTACGGCCCTGACCGAGATTGACCATGTGTCGCGCCGCCTGGCCGAGCTGATCGAGCAAATTTCACAAGCCACCTCCCGCGAGGCCGAAAAAGCCAACGTGGTAGCGGACAACATCCAGCACATTTTTGCGGTGACCGAGCAGACCGGCGAAGGCACGCGGACCACAGCGGCCCAGGTACGGGAGCTGTCCCAGATGGCCGAAGAATTGCGCTTGTCGGTGGCGCGGTTCAAAATCAAGTAAGCCGCCATGCTGTTGTCGCCCCCTGCCGCTACAGACGCCTCTATGTCCATTTCCGCATCCCTCGCCGAAGATGCGCGCGAACACGACCTGGGCCCGCTGGCCTGGGTGCTCGACGAGCTGCGCAAAACCCTGGACGTTGCCGTCAAATCCCTCAAGCGCTATGTGCGCGAGGCTGATGCATCCCAGGCGGCCGGTTTTGCTGTGCCCGATACCAGCCACCTGGGTGCCGCACTCCAGCAATTGCACCTGACCGTGGGCGCACTGGAGATGGTGGGCATGATGCCGCCGTCGCTGCTGCTGCGTGCCATGGAAGCTGCCGTTGCCAAATGCCTGGACAACCCCAGTCTGTGCACCCCGGAGGCGGTGGACAAGATTGAACGGGCCAGTTTTGCCGTGGTGGACTACCTGGAGGCTGTGTTAGCCAGCAAGCCGGTATCGTCGGTGGGTTTGTTCCCGCAGTACCGCGAGGTGCAGGCATTGGCGGGTGTAGCCCAGGTGCATCCGGCCGATCTGTGGCCGATGGAGCCGCACTGGCGGGATATTTCGGTGGTCGAACCGGTACCGCCCTTGGCCTATGCACCTGTGCTGCGGGCGCGGCTCGACCAATGTGTGCTGAAGGTAGTAAAAACCGGCGACCCGGTGGCGGCACAGGAACTGGTCGGCATCTGCCTGGGTTTTGCCCAGCACCAGCAGCGCCAGCCCGAGCAGGTGTTTTGGAACATCGCCGCTGCGTATTTTGAAGCGCTGTCGCTGGGGCTTTTTGCGCCGGATGTGTATTCCAAACGGATTGCTTCGCGGGTCTTGACCCAGTACGCCGCGCTGGCCAAGGGCGATGCCACCGTCAACCCGCGTCTGGTGCAGGACATGCTGTTTTTCTGCGCCCAGGCTGTGCCGGTGCAGGCGGCAGATGCGCCCACACTGGCCGCCGTGCGCCAGGCTTACAGCTTGCAGCGGCATGCGCCGATCGACTACGAAATGCGGCCCTTTGGCCGGTTTGACCCGGCTTTGCTGGCCCAGGCACGCAAGCGGCTGGCGGCAGCGGCGGAAACCTGGTCGGCTCTGGCCGGGGGCGATACACACCGCTTCAAGCCTGCCCTCGACCAGTTCGCCATGGTGGGCGAGTCGCTGACCAAGTTGCATCCCGGCAGCGCAGTGTTGGCCCAGGCCTTGACCCAGGCGGTTGAGTCCACGGTGCGCTCCAAAGCCCCGCCAACGGCGGCACTGGGCATGGAAGTCGCCACCTCGGTGCTGTACCTGGAGGCTGCGTTTGAAGAGCTGGACCAGGCCGATGCCGAACTGGCCGAACGCGCCACCTTGTTGGCCGACCGTTTGACCGTGGTAGGTCAGGGCGGCAGCCCCGAGCCCCTGGCCCCATGGATGGAAGAGCTGTACCACCGCGTCAGCGACCGGCAAACCATGGGCAGTGTGGTGGATGAGTTGCGCCACACCCTGGCCGAGGTCGAGCAGGCGCTGGACCAGTTTTTCCGTACCCCGCGCGAGAAAGTACCGCTGGCCAAGGTGGCCCACCAACTGACGCAAATGCGCGGTGTGCTGTCGGTGCTGGGCTTGGACCAGGCCTCGCACGCCGTGATGCGCATGCGCGAAACGGTCGATGGCTACATGGCCGATGACCTGGGTGATCCTGCGGCCCAAGCTGTCAGTTTTGACAAGCTGGGCAACAGCCTGGGGGCGCTGGGCTTTTTGATCGACATGCTGGGCTACCAGCGGGCCTTGGCCAAAAAATTGTTTGCCTACGACGAAGAGGCGGGCGAATTCAAACTGGCCATGGGCCGCAGCACGGTCTCGGCCGCAGATTCTGTACAAGCGCCGTACCAGGATGAACTGGAAGAGCGCGCCCATGTGGCAGAGCTGGCGGCCGAGTCGGCCCCGCAGGCGGAAGTACCTCTGCCGTTGCTGGATGCCGAGCCGTGGGCTATTTCCGAACTGCCCGACTTGCTGGACCTGGATCTGGCAACCGGAGCCGCGCCACTGGAGCCGTCTGCCGTGCCCGCAGAGGACTTGGAGCCGGTATCGGTACAACTTCTGCCCGCGTTGGAGCCCGAGTTCACCTTGACCGCTGCCACGCCCGAACAAGGGCGTGTGACCGAAGTCACCCCGGCCTCCGAGCCAGCCGCACCTGCCGTAGCCGTGGACGTTCCGGAAGAAGATGCCGAGCTGCTGGGCATCTTTTTGGACGAGGCCCGCGAGGTGGTGCAAACCGGCCTGGGTGCTGTGGCTGCGCTGCATGCCGCACCCAGTGGTGTGGGGCCGCAAAGTACGCTGCGCCGCGCTTTCCACACACTCAAGGGCAGTGCCCGGATGGTGGGGCTGTCTGAATTTGGCGAAGCCAGTTGGGCCATGGAGCAAATGGTCAACGGCTGGCTAGCCGAGCAAAGCCCCGCCCACCCCGACTTGCTGCAGGTCGCCAGCGATGCTCTGAACGCCTTTGGCCTGTGGGTCGAAGACATTGCGGTCGGCGCGGCAGGCCATTGGCGTGCCCAGCCGTTCCGCGCCTCTGCCGATGCCCGACGGCTGGAGCTGCGCTATCTGCCACTGGCCGTGCCCCAAGCCTTGGCCGACGTGATTGCGCCAGAACCGGTGCTGGAAGAGCGGCCTCTAGTGCCTGAAACCGTGTCTGAGCCGATGGCCGAACCGGTAGCAGAACCGGTGCCAGAGGCGGTGGTTGAAGAGGCCGTAGAACCTGTTGCCGAAGAATTTGCGGCCAAGACGCTGCCTGCACCGATTCCAGAGCCCGTACCCGAAGCGGTACTCGAGCTTGTACCCGAAGTGGTACTTGAGCTTTTACCCGAAGCGGTACCCGAGCTTGTTCCCGAAGAAGCCGTTGCCGATGCCGCTGCGCTGGACACCCCCGAGCTCGACGACGCCACCAAGGTTATCGGCCCGCTGCGCATCGGCATCCCGCTGTACAACGTCTACTTGAATGAAGCCGATGAATGGTCACGCCGCTTGCTGACCGAACTCAGTGAATGGTCGCTAGAGCTGCACCAGCCGCTGCCGGATTCAACCGTCTCGTTGGCGCATTCGCTGGCGGGTAGTTCTGCTACGGTGGGCTTCCAGGCGCTGTCGCAAATGGCCCGGGCGCTCGAGTCGGCGCTGGAACACGTGCAGCTACTAAACCAAGGCACACCCCAGCAGGCACAGATATTCACCGACGCGGCCGAAGACATCCGCCGCCTGCTGCACCAGTTTGCCGCCGGTTTTCTCAAAGAGCCCAACCCCAGCGTGCTACAGGCACTGCGCGATTTGCTGGAAGACGCCTCTGCGCCTGTGCCCCTGGCAGCGTTGGGCTTGCCCGAGCCGCAGGAGCATGCCGATGCGGCGGACATTGCCGATTTGGCCTTGCTGGATGCTGCCCTGGAACCTATTGCGAACGTGGACGAGGTGGCAGAAGTGGAGGCGGAGGCTGTGGATGGGCCGAAAGAGCCTGCGCCAGTGGCGCCCGCCGAAGAACCACCGAATTTTGCTCCGGCCATGGTGTCGGAGTTTGAGGACGAAATTGACCTGGCGGATGTGATCGACGCCGATCTGTTCCCCATCTTTGAAGAAGAAGCCGCCGAACTGCTGCCGCAACTGGGCGGAGCCCTGCGGCAGTGGTGGGCCCGGCCCGAAAACGGCGGTGCCCGCAACGAGGTGCTGCGTACCCTGCATACGCTCAAAGGCAGTGCGCGTTTGGCCGGGGCCTTGCGCCTGGGCGAATTGGCCCACCGGCTGGAAACCGAGATCGAGCACCTGGGCTCCGAGCCCTTGCAATCGGCGCAGATCGAGCCCCTGCTGTCGCACTGTGATGCCTTGCAAGCGAATATGGACAGCCTGCGCCAGGTCCATCTGCGCGCGCCCAGCGAGGCGGCGGCCACCGCGCTTCCACCAGAGGCGAAACCCGAAACCTCGGCCATCATTACCCTGCTTACGCCCGCGCTGCCCACCCCGGTATTGCCGGTTGCGCCACGGCTGATGGCGCACCAGTCGGTACGCGTGCGATCGCAGTTGCTGGACCGGCTGGTCAACCAGGCGGGCGAGGTCATCATCACCCGCACCCGGCTGGAGGCGCGTTTGTCCCAGTTGCGCGGTGCGCTGGTCGATCTGACTGGCAACCTGGACCGCATGCGGGGCCATTTGCGCGACATCGAAGTGCAGGCCGAATCGCAAATGCAGTCGCGTCTGGCCCTGGCCAAAGACACGGCGCAAGGTTTTGACCCGTTGGAATTCGACCGCTTCACCCGGGTGCAAGAACTGACCCGCATGATGGCCGAGTCGGTCAACGATGTGGGCACGGTGCAGCGCAACCTGCAGCGCACCATCGAGGGCACCGAGGACGACCTGGTGACCCAGGCCCGGCAGGCCCGCGAGCTGCAGCGCGATCTGCTGCGCACCCGCATGGTGGAGTTTGAAGGCATTGCCGAGCGCCTGTATGCCGTGGTGCGCCAGGCGTCCAAAGACACCGGCAAGCTGATCAAGCTGGACATCACCGGCGGCTCCATCGAAATGGACCGCGGCGTGCTGGACCGCATGGCCCCGGCCTTCGAACACCTGCTGCGCAACGCCGTTGCCCACGGCATCGAGCTACCCGAGGTGCGTTTGGTAGCGGGCAAAACCGCCATCGGCAACATCCTGGTCGAGCTGCACCACGAGGGCAACGACATCTCGGTACGCTTTGCCGACGATGGTGCCGGGCTGGACATGGCCCGCATCCGCCAAAAAGCCGTGGCCCAAGGCCTGGTGCAGGCCGATGCGGAGCTGGACCCGGCCGTGGTGGCTGACATGATTTTTCTGCCCGGCTTTTCTACCGCGGCGCAGATCACCGAGCTGGCCGGACGTGGCATCGGCATGGACGTGGTGCGCGCCGAAGTGCTGGCCCTGGGCGGGCGTATTGAAACCAAGACCGCTGCGGGGCAAGGCACGCAGTTCAAGTTGGTATTGCCCCTGACCACCGCCGTGACGCAGGTGGTGATGCTGCGCATGGGCACGTTGTCTATCGGCGTACCGGCAAACGTGATTGAAGTCGTGCGCCGCATGCCGCAGGCCGAACTGGCCCAGGCCTACGCAAGCCATGTGGTGGATGTGGCGGGTGAGGCCGTGCCGTTCTTTTGGGCCGGTGCGCTGCTGCAGACATCAAAGCACAGCACCGAACCGGCGGGCAAAAACAGCGCGGTGGTGATCTTCCGCAGTGCGGCGCAGCGTCTGGCGCTGCACGTGGACGAGGTGCTGGGCAACCAGGAGGTGGTGGTCAAAAACCTCGGCCCCCAGTTGTCGCGCCTGCCCGGTTTGTCGGGCATGTCGGTGCTGGCATCCGGTGCGGTGGTGCTGATCTACAACCCGGTGGCGCTGTCGTCCGTCTACGGCGTACAAGCCCGCCAGTGGCAGGATGGCACTAGCGATACGGCCACCGTGGTGGCTCCAGTGCAGCACACACCGCTGGTGTTGGTGGTTGACGATTCCATCACCGTGCGCCGCGTCACCCAGCGCCTGCTGCAGCGCGAAGGCTACCGCGTGGCGTTGGCCAATGACGGCTTGCAGGCACTGGAGCGGCTGCGCGACGAGGCCCCTGCGCTGGTGCTGTCCGACATCGAAATGCCGCGCATGGACGGCTTTGACCTGGCCCGCAACATCCGCAGCGATGCCACGTTGAAAGATTTACCCATCATCATGATCACGTCGCGCATGGCCGAAAAGCACCGCGAACATGCCCGTGCGCTGGGGGTCAACCACTATCTGGGCAAGCCCTACCCGGAAGAAGAGCTGCTCAGCCTGGTGCGGCGCTACACCACCAAAAATGAGGATGTTTTAGGCCTCTAGCGTAATACTTGCCTGCATCATTAGCTATTTATTTTATAGCGTTTGCATCAAGGTAAGGCATGGGGCTTTTTGACCACCGCGTAGCGCAACAGCGTGCGGGCGCGGGCCTCGTCGTGGGCCACGATGGGCAGCGGGTAGGTCTTGCCCAGCACCACCTCCGCCACCTGCAACTCCATCGGTTTAGCCAGCCACGGTGCGTGGAGGGCGGCGTTGGGCAGCTTGGCCAGTTGCGGCAGGTAGCGGCGGATAAACTTGCCCTCGGGGTCGAACTTTTCGCTCTGGCTAGTGGGGTTGAAGATGCGAAAGTACGGCTGGGCATCGCAGCCGCTGGAGCTGGCCCACTGCCAGCCGCCGTTGTTGGCCGATAGGTCGAAATCGTTCAGGTGGGTGGCAAAGTAGGCCTCGCCCCAGCGCCAGTCCAGCCCCAGGTCCTTCATCAAAAAGCTCGCCACCACCATGCGCAGGCGGTTGTGCATGTAGCCGGTCTGGTTGATCTGCGCCATGGCGGCATCTACCAGCGGGTAGCCGGTGCGGCCCTCGCACCAGGCGGTAAACAGGGCCTTCGCAGCCTTGCCGTGCTCCCAGGCGATACCGTCGTATTCGGGCTTGAAAGCGCCTTTCTCCACATGCGGGAAGTTGCTGAGAATCTGCGCATAAAAATCCCGCCACACCAGTTCGCTAAGCCACACGCTGGCCCCTGGGTTGCCTTGCAGATGCAGCGGATACGCGGCCGCCGCCATCTGCCTAATCGACACCGTGCCAAAGCGCAGATGCACGCCCAGGTAGCTGGGGCCCTTGACGCTGGGGAAGTCGCGGGTGGCGTGGTACTGGTCCATGCGCTCGAAGAATTCTTCAAACAGCTGCTGCCCGCCGCTTTGCCCGGTGGGCAGCTTCAGCTGGGCCAGGTTGGTGGGTTCAAACCCCAGCGCCTGCAAACTCGGCACGGGCTGGGGATTCTTGCGTGGTGCCAGCCGCACGGCGTACTTCTCCACCGGGTAAGACTTCAGATAAAAGTCGTCTACCTTCTTGAGCCAGGCGTTCTTGTACGGCGTAAACACGCCGTAGGGGCGGCCCTGCTGGGTCAGCAGCTCTTTGCGCTCAAAGATGACGTGGTCTTTGTAGGTGTGCAGCGCAATGCCCAGGTGGGCCAGTGCACCCAACACCATGGCATCGCGGGCCAGGGCCTGCGGCTCGTCGTCGTGGTTGGCAAACACGGCCTGGGCGTGTAGCTCTTTCGCCAGCGCTGGAATCGCTTCACGTGACGCCGCGTGCAAAGTGATCAGGCCGCTGCTGGGCTGCAGGGCACGCAGGGCGGTGTCCAGCTCGGAGACGGAGGCCTGGATGAACTCCACCCGCCGGTCTGCGCGCGGCAGGCTGTCCAGAATCTCGGTGTCGAACACAAACACGCAGTGCACCTGCTGGCAGGACTTGAGCGCGTGGTACAGGGCCGCATGGTCAAAGCTGCGCAGGTCGCGGCGGAACCAGACGAGGCCGGTGGCGAAGGTGTCGGATCGGGGGTGGGATTGCATTCCGAGATGTTAACGGCCAGCCCTGCGCAGACGTACAGACGGGGGTAAAGGAGCGGGGGATTTTGAATATTCAAGAAGGATGCCTGGATGGCTACTACCACGATGGTCCACATCCGGCTGGACGAAAATGTCAAAGTTCAGGCGACGGAAGCGCTGGCAGCCATGGGCTTGTTGGTGCCTGACGCTGTGCGGGTGTTCCTGACGCGCATCGTCGCGGAGCAACAACTGCCGTTTGCGCTCAAAGTCCCCAACGCCGAGACCCGCGCTGCGATGGCGGAAGCGGACGAGATGGTGCACACGCGGCGTGACCGCTTTGCGGCTGCCGCAAGAACGCATTGATAGAGGCTGCAACTAGTTTGGTACAGGGGTAATGCAACCGGTTACTGGGCAGGCTGACGGACTAGACCAGTAGATAGCATTCCACGTAAACGGATTCAACGGGCGGTCACGATTGAGGAAGAGGGTTGCTCCGTCTGGAAGCCTCCACCCGTGTAGACGCACTCCATCGTGGGGTAAAACCTGCGAAGCAACCGGCTGACCTAGCATGGCAACGAGGCTGCTGTATGCCGCTCGGTGAGACCACCACGGTATGTTGACCACAGCTTGATTGAGGTGTCCGGCAGAAAGGAAAAACGAGACAAACAGCGTCGGCACACCGTTATGAGAGGCTACATCCACGCCACATGCTCGCTGAACCGGAAGAGGCCCTTGGTAGAGCGTGCATGTAATCGGAAAGCCGGAGAACTTCTCCTGGATGGTTTTCTCCGTCCAATTTTCCGACAACTCTGTGAAGCTGAAGGTAGCTGGCTTACGATCCTGAGTGAAGTACAAGCGGTACTCCTCTATGTTTCTCTTCTGTGAGAATAGGAAAGCGGCTACTAAAAGACCTACGATCACGGCCAGCGCTATGCGACTAAAGCTGATCGACTGGTTTCTGGACCGCTCGCCTGGTGATAGCTTCATTGAAGAGTGTTAACTTGGAGTTTTCTGGTGGGTAGCGCACGTTTAAGAACTATTGCAACTCCCAAAAAGCTGCAAAAAAGCCTTATTAAATTACGACAATTTTAGGTCTCTAGCGCAGGTAGCGCCTGCGCTAATAGCTATTCATTTAGTAGTAATCCGCTTCAGCACTCCACAATATTCACCGCCAGCCCACCCCGCGCGGTTTCCTTGTACTTGGTCATCATGTCGGCACCGGTTTCGCGCATGGTCTTGATTACCTTGTCCAGGCTCACGAAGTGGCTGCCGTCCCCGTGCAAGGCCATGCGGGCGGCGTTGATGGCTTTGACGGACGCGATGGCGTTGCGCTCGATGCAGGGGATTTGGACCAGGCCGCCTACCGGGTCGCAGGTCAGACCCAGGTGGTGTTCCATGCCGATTTCGGCGGCGTTTTCCACCTGCTCGGGGGTGCCGCCCATCACCGCACACAGGGCGGCAGCAGCCATGGAGCAGGCCACACCCACCTCGCCCTGGCAGCCGACTTCGGCCCCAGAGATGGAGGCATTTTCTTTGTACAGCATGCCGATGGCGGCGGAGGTCAGCAGGAAGTCGATAACCCCGCTGGGCGTGGACGTGGCCACAAAGCGCACGTAGTAGTGCAGCACGGCGGGCACGATGCCAGCGGCCCCGTTGGTGGGCGCGGTGACCACGCGGCCCCCGGCGGCGTTTTCTTCATTCACGGCCAGAGCGTACAGATTCACCCAGTCCAGCACCTGCAGCGGGTCGCGCAGGGCGAGTTCGGGGTTCGCGCAGAGCTTGGTGAACAGGTCGGCGGCGCGGCGCTTGACCTTGAAGCCGCCGGGCAGCACGCCTTGGGTGCGGCAGCCGCGCACCACGCAGGCCTGCATCACGGTCCAGATTTTTTGCAGGCCCGCGTCGATGTCGGCATCGCTGCGCCAGTGCTGTTCGTTGCGGCGCATCAGCTCGGCAATCGAGATGCCCGCGCCTTTGCACCGGGCCAGCAGCTCGTCGCCGCTGTGGAAGGGGAAGGGCAGCACGGTGGTGTCGGGGGCCAGCACCTTTTGTTTGTTGCCGTCGGCCGCCACTTCGTCGCTGACGATAAAGCCGCCGCCCACCGAGTAGTAGCAGCGGTTCAGCAACTCGACCCCGTCTGCGTCATAGGCTATGCAGCGCATGCCGTTAGGGTGAAAGGGCAGGGTTTCGCGGCGGTAGAAGGCCAGGTGGTCTTTTTCTTTGAACGCCACCGGGTGCACACCGCCCACGCGCAGCAGGCCGGTGCTGCGGATGGCCTCCAGCAGGGCGGGAATAGCTTCCACGTCCACGCTTTCCGGGTCATGGCCCTCCAGGCCGAGTAAGACCGCTTTGTCAGTGCCGTGGCCTTTGCCGGTGGAGCCCAGCGAGCCGTAGAGCTTGACTTCGACCTTGGCGCACGCGCCCAGCAGACCCTGGTGGGCCAGCCGTTCGGTGAACATGCGGGCGGCGCGCATGGGGCCGACGGTGTGCGAGCTGCTAGGGCCGATACCGATTTTAAAGATGTCGAAAACACTGACGGCCATGGGGGAGTTCTCTTGTTAGCGCTGTGCGGTTTGGTAATCGGGGTGGACAAAATACGGCGCGTCCGAACGCGGCAGGGCGGCTTTGCCCCGGATCGCGTCCGCCATCTTCTCGGCCAGCATGATGGTGGGCGCGTTCAGGTTGCCGCTGACCACGTCGGGCATGATGGACGCGTCCACCACCCGCAGGTTGCTGATGCCGTGCACGCGGCCTGCGCCGTCGGTGACGGCCATGTCGTCGCTCCCCATGCGGCAGGTGCAGGACGGGTGCAAGGCGCTTTCGCCGTGCTCGCGGATGTGGGCATCGATCTGGGCATCGGTCTGCACGTCATCCTTGGGCGATACGGCAGCGCCACGGTATTTGTCGAACGCGGGCTGGCTGAAGATTTCGCGCGTCAGGCGGATACCGGCGCGCATTTCCTTGCGGTCCTGCTCGGTGGCCATGTAGTTGAACAGGATGCGCGGCGCGTCCTTGGGGCTGGCGGTCTTGAGCGTGACCGCGCCCCGGCTGGTTGGCCGCATCGGCCCCACATGCGCCTGGAAGCCGTGGAAGCTGGCGGGCGCGCTGCCGTCGTACTGGATGGCCATGGGCAGAAAGTGGTACTGCAGGTCTGGGTGCTTCACGCCCGCTTCGCTGCGTATGAAGCCGCCGGATTCGAAGTGGTTGGTGGCCCCCAGGCCGGTGCCCTTGAGCATCCATTCCGCGCCAATCTTCACCTTGGCCACCGGGTTCATGGCGCTGTACAGGGTGATGGGTTCCTTGCACATGTACTGCACATAGGTTTCCAGATGGTCTTGCAGGTTGGCCCCCACGCCGCGCAGCGCGGCAACAATGGGGATGCCCAGCTTGCGCAGGTCGTCCGGGTTGCCCACGCCGGAAAGCATCAGCAGCTGCGGCGAGTTGATGGCACCGCCGCACAAAATCACTTCGCGGGTCGCCAGGAGGAGGTCGGTGCGATGGCCGTGGATCACCTCTACGCCTATGGCGCGCGGCGGGCTGGTGTCAGGGGAGGTTTGGGGAGCAAAGGCCACCTTGGCGACCAGCGCCCGGGTGCGCACCTGCAGGTTGGGGCGTTTCATGGCCGGGCGCAGGTAGGCCATGGCGGTGCTCCAGCGGCGGCCCTTGTGCACCGTCATATCCATGGGGCCAATGCCCTCCTGGCGGTAGCCATTCATGTCTTCGGTGCGGGCGTAGCCAGCTTGTTGTGCAGCTTCGATAAACGCGTTGTAGAGCGGGTTGACGCAGGCACCCGTAGACACGTTCAGCGGCCCGCTGTCGCCCCGGTAGGCATCGCCACCCTTGCCACGGGTCTCAGACTTGCGGAAGTAGGGCAGGCAGTCGGCATACGACCAGTTTTCTAGCCCTTTGTAGGATGCCCAGCCGTCATAGTCGAGTGCATGGCCGCGAATGTAGACCATGCCGTTGATGCTGGACGAGCCGCCCAGCACCCGGCCGCGCGGGCAGTACATGGGGCGGTTGTCCATGAAGGGCTCGGGTTCGGAGTGGTAGAACCAGTTGAACTTGTCGTTGGCCAGCGGGTAGGCAAAGGCCGACGGCATGTGGATGAAGATGCTGCGGTCGCCCGGCCCGGCTTCGAGCAGCAGCACTTTCACGTCCGGGTCTTCGGTCAGTCGGTTGGCCAGCACGCAGCCTGCAGAGCCTGCGCCGACGATGATGTAGTCGAAATTTTCAGTGGTCATTTAGCGCAATCTCAACGTAATCTCAGCGGTATCCACAGGCGACTTCGCCCAGTTCGACGTACACGGTTTTGAGCTGGGTGTAGTGCTCCAGCGCAACCATGCTGTTTTCATGGCCAATGCCGGACTCGCCCGCGCCGCCGAAAGGGATTTCGATGGGCGTGATGTTGTAGTTGTTGATCCAGCAAATGCCCGCCTTTAAACGCGCCGCCACACGGTGGCCACGGGCGCCATCGCGGGTGAACACGCCTGCGGCCAGGCCAAAGCGGGTGGCGTTGGCGCGCTGGACCACTTCGGCCTCGTCGTCAAACACCAGCAAGGCCATCACCGGGCCGAAGATTTCTTCTTGCACGATGGCCATGCTGTCCGTGCAGTCGGCAAAGATGGTGGGGGCGACGAAGTTGCCGTTTTCACAGCCTGCCACCTTGACCGCCGTGCCGCCACAGACCAGGGTGGCTCCGCCCGCCACGCCCTGGGCCACGTAGCCCAGTACCTTGTCGCGGTGGGCGGCGGAGATGAGTGCGCCGACTTCCGTGTCCGGGTCGGTCGGGTCGCCCACGCGCAGCAGCAAGGTGCGTTCTTTCAGGCGGGCCAGAAACTTGTCGGCAATGCCGCGCTGCACAAACACGCGGGTACCGTTGGTGCAGATTTCGCCCTGGGTGTAGAAGTTGGCCATCATCGCGGCGGTTACGGCCTGCTCGAAGTCGGCATCGTCAAACACGATCAGCGGCGACTTGCCGCCCAGCTCCATGGTCACCCGTTTCAGGGTGGCGGCAGCGCTGGCCATGACGCGCTTGCCGGTGGGAATGGAGCCGGTCACCGACACCTTGGCCACGCCCGGGTGGGCGGCCAACAGCGCGCCGGTGGTGCCCCGGCCTTGCAGCACGTTGAACACGCCGGGGGGCACACCCGCTTCGAGGTAAATCTCGGCCAGCTTCACGGCGGTCATGGGCGTGAGCTCGGACGGCTTGAAGATCATGGCGTTGCCTGCAGCCAGCGCGGGCGCAGACTTCCAGCAGGCTATCTGGATCGGGTAGTTCCACGCGCCAATGCCCACGCACACGCCCAGGGGCTCGCGGCGGGTGTAGGCGAAGGCGTTCTTCAGCGGGTACTGGGCACCGGCCAGGGTGGCTGCCGCACCCGCAAAGTACTCGATGCAGTCGGCCCCGCTGGCCACATCGACCACGCAGGCTTCCTGCCAGGGTTTGCCGGTGTCTTGCACCTCGATGGCGGCCAGGGTGTCATTGCGCTCGCGTAGCAGTTGGGCGGCGCGGTGCAGGATGCGGCCCCGCTCGGTGCCGGTCATGGCCGACCAGATTTGAAAGCCTGCCTCGGCAGCGGCCACGGCGGCGTTGACATCGGCCTCATCGCTGTCGTGCACCCCTGCAATGACGGCTCCAGTGGCGGGGTTGAGGGTGTCAAAGCGCTCGCCGCTGCCGTGCACAGGCAAGCCATTGACGAAGCTAGGGATCAGGGTTTTTGTCATAGAAATACCGTTCATTGAGGTCAGTGTCTGGTCGAGAACGTCGCAGAACCGGCTCTGCCGGGCTGCCAGCGTTGCCCACTGCAAGGGGGGTGGTGGAGACACGCAGTGCGTAGCCTGGGGGTGTTCATCGAAGTACGACGGTTTTCATGCCGTTGATGAACACCCGGCGCTCTAAAACAAATCGCAGCGCGCGCGACAGCACCAGGCTTTCGACCAGGCGACCGGCTTGCGACAAATGCTGGGGGGTGTCGGCGTGGTCTACGCGCTCCACCGACTGCTCGATGATGGGGCCTTCGTCCAGGTCGGTGGTAGCAAAGTGGGCCGTGGCCCCGATGAGCTTCACGCCACGGTCAAAGGCCTGCTGGTAGGGCTTGCCGCCCTTGAAGCCGGGCAGGAAGGAGTGGTGGATGTTGATGACGCGCCCGTGTAGCTCGTGGCACAGGGCTTCGCTCAGAACCTGCATGTAGCGGGCCAGCACCACGTATTCGGCATCGGTGTCCAGAATCAATTGCTTGAGCTTGGCTTCTTGCGCGGGCTTGGTGTCGGCGGTGATGGGCAGGTGGTGGAAAGGGATGCCTTCGGCGGCGGCCAGCGGTGCCAGGTCGGCATGGTTGGAGACGATGGCCACGATGTCCATCTTGAGTTCGCCGCGCCGCCACTGGGCGATGAGCTCGCGCAGGCAGTGGTCGAACTTGGACACCATGATGAGTACGCGGGTGGGCGCGGCCAGGTCGTGCACCTGCCACTGCGCCTGCGGAAAGCCCACCGCCAACTCGGAAAACGCGCTGTGCAAGGCCTGTACCGAGCTGGTCAGGCTGAACACGCTGCGCACGTAAAAGCGCTCGGTGCTGTGGTCGTCAAACACCGAAAACTGTTCGATGTAGGCTCCGTGTTGGTCCAGTAATTTCGATACGGCGGCCACCTGGCCCTGGGCGCTGCCACAGGCGAGGTTCAGGCAGTAATGGGTGGAGGCGGCAGGGTGCATAGCGGAACTCGGAAATGGGGCGGTTGCCCGGTGTTGCCCCCTCTCCCGCTGGAGGGAGAGGGTTGGGGTGAGGGAGGCTTACTTCAGCGATGCGGTGACGGCAGCCAAACCATCTTTGCCGTCAAAGGTGGTCACGCCCTTGAGCCAGCCGGCCAGCACGCCGGGGTTTTTCTTCAGGTAGGCACGGGCGGCATCGTTGGGCTTGGCTTTGTTGATGATGTCCACCATCACCACGTTTTCGATGGCGGTGGTGAACTGCAGGTTTTTCAGCAGCGTGGCCACGTTGGGGCAGCGGGCCTCGTAGCTGGGGGGCACGGCGGTGAAGACCTTGGATTCGCCGTAGTTGGGGCCGAACCCGCTGGCGTCGCCGCCTTCGAGGTACTTCATCTTCATCTGCACATTCATGGGGTGAGGCTCCCAGCCCAGGAAGACGATGGCCTTGCTGGCGCGGCCTGCGCGCTGCACTTCGGCCAGCATGCCGGCTTCACTGGACTCCACCATCTTGAAGCCTTTGAGGCCGAATTCGTTTTTGTCCAGCATGCCCTGGATGATCAGGTTGCCGTCGTTGCCGGGTTCAATGCCGTAGATCTTGCCGTCCAGCTCGGTTTTGAACTTGGCGATGTCGGCAAAGCTCTTCAGGCCTTTGTCGTACAGGTAGGCGGGCACGGCCAGGGTGTACTTGGCACCCACCAGGTTGGGCTGCTCCAGCACTTTGATCTGGCCGGCCTTGATGAAGGGCTCAATGATGGGGGTCATGGTGGGGTTCCAGTAGCCCAGGAAGGCATCGATCTGCTTGGACTTAATGCCCGCAAACGTGATTGGCACCGACGCAATCGTCACCGTGGGCTTGTAGCCCAGGCCGTCCAGCACCACCGAAGCCATGCCGGTGGTGGCGGCGATGTCGCTCCAGCCCACATCGGCGAAGTGAACGGCTTTGCAGCTCGCGGGTTCGGCGGCAAAGGTCAGCTGCGCGCACAGGGAGGCTGCGGCAACGACGGCGAGGTTGACAGCAAGTTTCAATTTCATGACCAGTTCCTTCAAAAGAGGGGTTACACCAAGCGACGACACCCCCGGACTTTCACAGGTTGACACGCCGGAACTTGGCTAAGAACGACGCGGAGTTGTTCCAGGGCGGCAGTGCTTGCAAACAGACAAAAACTTAAGCATTAAATGGGCCTATAGCGTATATTTCGCATACGTTTATAGCTATAGTTTATGTAGCTAACAATGCCGTGGATGCTAGAGGCTGCTTTGACCGCGCTGCAGCACCCAGGCGGCAAACGGGCCCAGCAGGCCGTCGGCGCGGGCCTCCACCGTGGCCAGCAGGGGCTGCCAACCGGCGGGCGGCGTGTATTTTTGGGGGCTACCTGAAAAGTTGAGCACGGTCAGCGTGTGCGTCGTGGTGAGGGTGATCACCTCGGTGGCCGGGTCGGCAGCTACCTGCACCTGGTCCCGCTGGCGGGGGCCGAGCTGGCCGCTGCGTTTGAGGGCGATGAGCTGGCGGTACAGGGCCAGGATGGCCTGGTTGTCCGGCGCGTCCAGCAAATGCCATTGCAGCTTGGAGGCCTCGAAGCTGCTGCGTGCATGCGGGTCGGGTGGCTCCACGCCATCCGCGCTGTCAAAGGCAAAGTCCGCTTTGCGGCCCGCGCGCACGCCGTCTATCAGCGGCTGGTCGCTGAAGTCTTCAAAGAACAAAAACGGGGCCGTTTCACCGTATTCCTCGCCCATGAACAGCATAGGCACAAACGGGCTGGCCAGCACTGCGGTAATGCCCAGTAGCGCCTTGGCCCGGCCATGGGTGGCCAGCATGCGGTCGCCCAGCAGGCGGTTGCCTACCTGGTCGTGGTCCTGGATGTGCACCACGTGCTCACAGCCCTGGGTGCTGGCCGCGTCGGTGCCCAGAAAGTACTTGTAGATCTGGTCAAAGCGCGTGCCGTCCAGCACAAAGCCGTCGCGCAGGGCTTTCTCCACGTCGGCAAACGCGCCGAAGTTGGCGTAGTGGCGGGTGGTCTCGCCGGTCAGCTTGGCATACACGGCGTGGTTTAGGTCGTCGTTCCACTGGGCGTGGTAGCCAAAGCCCTGCTCCGAGGTCACAAACCGGTTGTTGCGCAGGTGCTCGGCAATCATCAGAACCTCGCGGCCCTGGGCCTGGCCGATGCGGCGGGCCAGATCGGTGCATTCGCGCAGGATGTGCACCGGCATCACGTCAAAAATCAGCGACACCGCGTCCATGCGGAAGCCGTCAAAGCCGATGTCTTCCAGCCAGTAGCGGGTGTTTTCCAGAAAGAACTCGCGCACGCCGTGGTTGTATTCGCCGTCGAAATTGATGGCCGCACCCCAGGGCGTGGCTGCGCTCTTGGTGTAGGGCGCAAAGGCTCCGGTGTAGTTGCCCTCGGGGCCGAAATGGTTGTAGACGACGTCCAGGATGACGGCCATGCCATGCCGGTGGGCAGCTTCGATAAATGCCTTCAAATCCACATAGCTGCCATACGCGGCGTGCAGCGCAAACAGACACACGCCGTCGTAACCCCAGTTGCGCTCGCCCGCAAAGGCCGCCAGCGGCAGCAGTTCGATGGCGGTGATGCCCAGGTCGTGCAGGTAAGGCAGCTTGTGCTGGCCGGCGGCTAGCGTGCCTTCGGGCGTGAAGGTGCCCAGGTGCAGCTCGTACAGGATGGCATCTTCCATTTTCATGCCCGCCCAGTCAGGGTTGTGGGCGGGCGTGGTATCCACCACCATGGATGGGCCGTGCACGCCTTGCGGCTGGTAGTGCGATGCCGGGTCGGGGAAGCGCTGGCCGTCCACCTCCAGCCAGTACAGCGTGCCGTGCGGCAGCCGATCGGTGCTGCCATGCCAGTAGCCCAGCGCGTCGGCGCTCAGGGGGATGCGGCTGGGCGGCTCGACCAGCAGCACGCTGAGGCGGGTTTTTTGTGGTGCAAAGACGCGAAATGCCGAGCGGCCATCGACTGCGATGAAGTGACCCACAGATGCCATTTTTTTGCGTCTCCAAATTGTAAAAACTATGGTAGCACCGGGTTTTGACAGCGCGTGAAGGGGGATGGCCGCAGGTGCCATGCCGATAGAATGACCTGCAAACAAAAAGATACACACAATGGGTCTGCGACTTAAATTCAATCTGGTGTTGGTGCTGGTTTTTCTGGCGGGGTTTTTGGCCGCCGGTGCAGTCTCGCGCCAGCTTTTGCAAGACAACGCCCGCGACGAAGTGGTGCGCAATGCCCGCCTGATGATGGAAACTGCGGGGGCGGTGCGCAACTACACCATCACCCAGGTGCAGCCGCATCTGCTCAAGCAGCTTGAAGAGGTGTTTTTGCCGCAAACCGTGCCTGCCTATGCGGCCACCGAAACCCTGAACCAGCTGCAAAAAAACTACCCCGATTACAGCTACAAAGAGGCGGTGCTCAACCCCACCAACCCGCGCGACCGCACGGCCGACTGGGAGGCCGATGTGGTGAACCAGTTCCGCCAGCACGAAGGGGTGCGGGAAATTGTGGGCGAGCGCCCGTCGCTCACCGGGCGCAGCCTGTATATCGCCAAACCGATCCAGATTACCAACGCGGCCTGTCTGCAGTGCCACAGTGTGGCCGCTGCGGCGCCGCCCACCATGTTGAAGATCTACGGTGCGGCCAATGGTTTTGGCTGGAAGCACAATGAAATCGTCGGGGCCCAGGTGGTGTCGGTACCGATGGAGGTGCCGCTGGCCCATGCCGAGCGGGCTTTTACGGCCTTCATGGCCTCGCTGGCCGGGGTGTTTCTGGTGGTGTTCATTGTGCTCAATATCATGCTCAGCTGGCTCATCGTGCGGCCCATCCGGCGCATGTCGCTGGCGGCCGACGGCATTTCCACCGGGGACTTCAACCAGCCTGAATTCAGCGAAAAAGGCGGTGACGAAGTTGCCGTGCTTGGCAGCTCTTTCAACCGCATGCGCCGCAGTCTGGAAAAGGCCCTGCAGATGATTGACGAGTAGGCCCATGGCAGAGCCCGGCGCAGCGCCCCAGCACACCACGCCCGATGCGGCCAGCCTGCCGGTGGGCTACCGCATGCTCGAATACCAGATCCAGAGCGTGCTGGGCAGCGGTGGCTTTGGTATCACTTATCTGGCCCGGGACGACAATCTGAACCTGACGGTGGCGATCAAGGAGTATTTCCCCAGTGGCATTGTGGCCCGGGGCGACCAGCATGCTGTGGCGGTGCGCGATGGACAGCAGGGCGCGCAGGCGAAATACGACTGGGGTTTGCAGCGTTTTCTGGACGAAGCCCGGGCCTTGGCCTCGTTTCGGCACCCCAACATCGTGCGGGTACTGCGCTATTTTCGGCAGAACGACAGCGCCTACATCGTCATGGAATACGAGGTGGGCCAGCGTCTGAAGCGCTGGGTGCCGAACCATGCGCCCATGACCAGGGATGCGCTTTTGTCCATCATTTATCCGCTACTCGATGGACTGGATGCGGTGCACAAAACCGGTTTTCTGCACCGCGATATCAAGCCCGACAACATCTATGTGCGTGCCGACGGTACCCCGGTGTTGCTGGACTTTGGCGCGGCCCGGCGCGTCAGCAGCGACAGTGCCATGACCAACATCATCAGCCCGGGTTTCGCGCCGTTCGAGCAGTACCACTCCCAGGGCCACCAAGGGGCGTGGACCGATATCTATGCACTGGGCGCGGTGATGTACTGGATGACTACCGGTGAGAAACCCACCGAATCGGCCGCCCGCGTCACGCAAGACACTATGCTGCCCGCTTCCAGCATTGGGGATGCCGGGGTGTTTGGGGTCCGGTTGCTGCAAGCCATCGACTGGGCCATGGTGCCCGACGAAAGCCGCCGCCCGCAAACGGTGGCCTTGTTCCGGGCGGCGATCGTCGATGCGGCAAAGCCCGAAACTTCGGACATGCTGGACTTCAATCTGGCCCCGGAAAGCCGTTTCACCAACCGCACGGCCGCAGCCCGTATCCCTGCAGACCAGCGGCGCAATCTGCTGTGCACCATCCTGTTTCTGGACTTGGTGGGCTATTCAGTGCGCTCGGTCGATGGCCAGGTGGCGTTGAAGAAGGTGTTTAACGAACTGATCGTCAAGGCCTTGAATGGGGTGGCAGAAGAAACCCGTATCGCCATCGACACCGGTGACGGCGCGGCGATCTGCTTTCTGGGTGACCCCGAAGAAGCCTTGCAATCTGCCATGCTGCTGCGCGACCTGCTGGGGCAGCGCTATGGCAGCCATGTGGCGGTGCGGATGGGCTTGCACATGGGGCCGGTGCGCATCATCTCGGACATCAATGGGCGGGTGAATGTGGTGGGCGATGGCATCAACGTAGCCAAGCGCGTGATGGACTTTGCCCAGGCCAACCAGTTGTTGGTGTCACGTTCGTACTTTGATGTGATTTCGCGCATTACCGACAGCACCGCCGAGCTGTTTCGTTACCAGGGCCAGCACGAAGACAAGCATGGCCGCTTGCACGAGGTGTATGCGGTGGAAGGCCATGCGCCGGGTGCAGAAACCACCCTGAAAGTCGGTGCGCCGGGCAGCACGGGCTACACCACCACGGTGCGCATGCAGACCGCTACCCTGCTAGCACCCGAGAAAGTGCTGGAGATTGAAACCGAACTATCGCGCCACATCGGTCCCCTGGCGCGGGTGCTGGTGCGCAAAGTGCTGCCGCTGGCGCAGGACATTGCCCATCTGCGGGAAACCCTGGCCCCGGCAATCCAGGAGTCGCGCACGCGGGCCTCTTTCCTGGCGGGTACACCTGCCGTGGGCCAGACCCAGCTCGGCAGCAAGACGGCACCCAGTGGTTTCCATGCCAGCACGGATGCCGGGAGCCTATCCTCGGATGGCCTGGGTTCGCGGCCCATGCCCCTCAGCCAATCTCCTAGCCAGGCGGCGAGCCAGCCTGTGCTGAGCCGACCGAACAGCCTGGGCGGGCCGGGTGCCAGCCAGTCGGCTTCACAACTGCAGTCGGTAACGCACCCCTTCGCCATCAGTTCAGACGAGCTGGCGACTATCGAGTTGGCTCTGAGCAAGTTCATCGGCCCGATCGCCAAAGTGCTGATCCGCAAAAAAGCGGGCCACTGCACCACTTTCAAAGATTTCATCGCCACCATCGCCCAAACTGTCGACCGGCCAGACCAGCGCGAGCTGTTTATCCAGTCGCTCAAGCGCGCACTGCCAAAGCGGACGTATTAGCAGCTTCGTATAGCAGGCATTTTTCGCAGCCAGATGAGAATGATTTTTATCCACAAAATTGTGGATAAGTGACGTGGATTGTCCATATGTGTAAAGATTTGTATCATATGATGTCCTATATTGGCTACACGAGCCGCCAAGGACCAGCATTGACAACACAGCAAAACAGTGGATCGGCCATGGGCAGCATGGCCCTTGCCAGCCCCGCGCCAGAGCCTTCTTCCCCATCCCCCGCCCAAGTCTCCGCATCCACCCTGGCCGCACTCTGTGCCGTAGCCCGCTTCCACCAGATCGCCGCCGACCCAGCCACCTTGGCCCACCAACTGGGCTGGACTCAAGGCCAACAGGTATCTACCACCGACCTGCTCCATGCCGCCCAACAGTTAGGGCTAAGTGCCAAGCTGACCCGCAGCAGCCCCGACCGTTTGGCCCTCACCCCGCTGCTCGCGCTGGCCCTCAGCTCGCCACCTATGTCTCCGCTTCTTTCAAAACCCAAAACCTGGCCAGCGCAGCCCACGAAGGCGTGAACCTCATCGGCAAACTGGTCAACGCCGCCACGCTTTGGTACGGCGCCCACCTGGTGATGGACAACCAACTCACGGTAGGCCAGTTCGTCGCCTTCAACATGTTTGCAGGCCGCGTGTCCCAGCCCATCATGCGCATGGCCCAGTTGTGGACCGACTTTCAACAAACCGGCATCTCGGTGGCCCGCCTGGGTGACATCCTCAACACCCGCACCGAAATCCCGCACACCAGCACGGCCCAGTTGCCCCCGGTCAAGGGCCGCATCACCCTGGACCAGGTCACCTTCCGCTAGGCGTTGGCACCGCCATTGCGCTGGCATTCACAGCTAATGGTGGATGGGCTGCGGCCCAAGGCCCGCGAGATGGCCCACAGACTCATTCCTTCTTGCAGGGCTAGCGCTATCGCGCAGCGCTCTTGTTCGCTCAGTTGGCTGTAGTTGTTCGTGCTCATGGGACCTCAATTCTCTGTGTGTTGCACTTCTGAATTGAGGCCGCCATGCGCTAGAGCCTAATTCTTTATAAATTTTGTGTTGGAGCAATGTGCCGTGTATCAAGCACGCGCGGTGACGTGGACAAAGCGGGTCCCAGGCTTCCACTTACGAGCCAATACCTTGCCCGCCTGGAGTTCCTTGGCGGACATGCCCGTCGCCAGGGCTTTTTGCTCGGCGGCTGCGGTTGAGTCGCCCTTCTCAGCGGACGCAGCAAACAGCGCGTAGGCGAAAACCGGGTTCTTTGGGGTCCCATCCCTGCCTTTGGCATAGAAGGCAGCAAGGGCGTTCAATGCTTCGATGTGGCGCTGGTCGGCCGCCTTGCGCAGCCATTGCAGCGATTCGGCCGGATTTTTCTGGATGCCGAAGGATTCGCCGTACATCACGCTCAGGTTGAACTGCGCGGTGGTGTCTCCCTGCTGGGCAGCCTTGCGCGTCCACTCCAGTGCCAGATCGCTGTTTTGGGACACACCTTCGCCCACCAGGCACAGGTAGCCCAAAGCGCCCTGTGCCTCGGCCAATCCTTGTTGCGCGGCCAGGTGGAACCATTTGGCGGACTCTTTTTTGTCGGGCGGCACGCCTTGGCCCAGGTTGAAAATTTTCCCCAGCCGGTACTGGGCCTGGGCGTTGCCTTTTTCTGCCAGCGGAGCCAGCTCCTTCAGGGCCGTGGTGTATTCGGACTTGTCGTAGGCTGCCAGGCCTGCATTCAGTCCCGCTTGCGCGGTGAAAGGTAGGGCAATCAGCGCCGCCAGCAGCATTACGGTGGTCCAACGGGTTGCGGAGTGGGTCATATTGGTGGAAGTCAGTGTTTGCATCGTCGTGCGAGCCTTTGGAATGCAAGGCGGTAAAGCCCTGCGTTGGGATAGCGGGTTACCAAGAGGAGCCGCCTTGCGAACGGCTCTTCTGGCAAGCACACCGGGGTGCGCCGCGCGGGCGGCTTAGTAGGTCAGGCCGTAGCCGAACTTGTAGAGCGCGCCGTCGGTGGTCTCGTCGAAACCGGGCAGGTCAGACTTCTGCTCCTGCACCGCTTTCAGGGTCTTGGGCAGCGCGAATGGCAGCTTGCCTTGCGGCTTGAATTTGCCGGACAGCACATCCAGCATGGCCAGGTCGGTCACGCCAAAGGTCGCGGCAATGGCGCCCGCACTCTTCAGGCCACTGGCATCGTCCATTACATACGGTGCGCGGAAGTAGACGCTCAGGACGACCTTCTTCGGATCGCCGATTTCCGCCATGATGGCTTTGATATCCGCCAGTGTCGGGTACATCGTGCGTGACTTGGCGGCCGCCATGCCGGTGAAGCTGATGTCGCCGATTTCCCACGGCAGAGCGCCGCCAAAGCCCAGGCCGGTGTCCGAGCAGGTCGCGTTCACAGCCGGGAACATGCGGCAGGGGTCCTCGGCACCCCAGGTCTTGCCGGTCAGCGGATTCAGGAACAGTGGGTTGTCGCCGGTGGCCAGATCCTTGCTCTGGTAGGCCGAACTGGCATCCTTGACCAGCACGCGGATGACCGCGACATCGGTGCCCGTAGGCACGGGCGGACGGGTCTGGCTCTTGCTTGCATCGTAGTTGCCGTCCGTGACGGTGTAGCCGTAACTTTCGACATTGGCCTTGCTGAAACCGATGGTGTAGACCTTGGCACCGGCTTTCAACGGCAAGGCTTTGCTGCCATTGGCCAGGGTGCCGTTCTGGAGCAGGACAACCGACTTCCTCTGGATGTCAAGACCCTTGGCGCGGCTGGCGTCCGTGCCTACGGTGGCGTTGGCGGTGCCCACGTCCACGTAGGGGTTTTCGAACAGGCCGAGCTGGAATTGCTCCTTGAGCAGGCGCTTGGCCGCCTCGTTGACACGGTCCTTGGTGATCAGCCCCTGGTCGAGCAGGTCTTTGATCGTCTTGTTGGTTGCAAAACCCGAGAGGGTGTCGGTGCCACCGTTGATCGCCGCCGCCACCCGCTCCGCAACCGATTTGTCTTCCAGGCCCCAGGCGCGGTCGTTGATGATGCCGGTGTCGGAGTTGACATAACCCTTGAAGCCGAGCTTGCCGCGCAGCAGGTCGGTCACGATGGACTTCGAGAATGCAAAGCCGGTGAGCGGATAGGTGACGCCATCGGCGGTCAGCGGAATCGGGTTCTTGTTCGCGTCGCGCCCGCTCATCGGCACGCCGTAGTACGGCATGATTGCCGAGACGCCCGCATTGATCCCGGCGATAAACGGCTTCATGTGGTAGGCGAAGTTGTCGCTGTACTGCTGGTACTTGCCGAACGAGTAGTGGGGGTCCATGCCCAGCTCTTGCGGCCCGCCGCCCGGGAAATGCTTCATGGTCAGGGCGACCTTGGTGGTGGCACTGACCGAGGTGCCGTCTTTGACCGTGGTGCCCTGCAGGCCCTCGACCAGCGACTTCATGATGTTGGCGTTGAGGTCGGCATCCTCGGTGAACACCTCGTGCGCACGGTACCAGCGCGGCTCGGTCAGCAGGTCGGCCATGTAGCCGTACATGGCGCGCAGACCGACGGCGTTGTACTCCGACCCCATGACCTCGGTAAAGGTCTTGACCACGGACATATCACCGGTAGTCGCCTTGCCTTCCTTTAGAAACTGCTCGCCCAGCGCGGCAGCGGCCAAGCCGGCTTCCTTCGGGAACTGGGTGAAGGCACCGGCACCCGCACCAATGCCCTGGCGCGGATCGGTTTCGACATGGTTGCGGGCGTTGTCCTTGAAGACCAGCGGGATACCGAGGCGCGTGCTCTCGGCGACTTCTTGCACCGCGTTGGTATAGGCGGCCAGCTGCTGGGGGGTGACGGTATATCCGCCGCGGCCCGGTATGACGCTGCCGTCGCAGGGATCGGCTGCGCCCGCGGCGGTCGAGCGCAGGATAAAGCGGGTCATCTTCTGGGTATTGATGTAGTCAATCGCCGTGGGCGTGACCGCACCGCCGCAGCCCGCGTTGTTGTCGTTGATCATCATCATGCCGACTTTTTCCGTGTCGCTCATTTGGGCGATCAGATCGTTGATGCGGTCGTCAACCGGCAGGCGCCAATCCTCGTAGGGGTCGAGTTTGCCGTTGCCGTTCAGGTCCTTGAACTGCTTGGCGTCCACGGTCAGGATGGCCTTGGCGCGGGCGTTCAGTGTTGGTTGCTTGACGGGCAGGGTGCCGTCACCGTCGCTGCCGCCGCAGGCGGCCACAAGAATGGCAGTTGCCAGCAAACCGGAGCCGAGTGCGACCGGTTTGAGCGTAAAGCGCTGGGGCGGGCGAGAGGTCATGGTCGTTTCCTTAGGTGGGTTGTAACCGGGTGGATTTGAATTTGTTATCGTTAACATTTTATATTGTTAACGTTACCAAATTGGATGTCAATCCAATACCTATCGGTGAAATCCCTAGGAAAGCGGCGTTAAACGCTGGCGCGTTCGATGATGCGAAAGCCGATGTCCACCATGCGCTCGGGCACGGGGCGGCCTTCGACGCGGTCGACGATGCAGCGGGCGGCTTCGGTGCCGATGCGCGTGCCGTCGATGCGCACAGTGGTCAGGGCGGGGTGCAGGTCTTGCGCAAAGGCCAGGTCGCCAAAGCCCACCACCGCCAGGCGACCAGGGACGGCCAGGCCCAGGGCCTGGGCTTCGGTCAGTACGCCCAGTGCCAGCAGGTCGGAGCTGCAAAACACCGCGTCAAAGTCGGTGCCGCGGGCCAGTAAGGCCTGCAGGCCGGCGCGCCCGCTGCCCAGGGTGGTGGGCGCGGGGACGGTGTGCACCAGCGGCTCGGGCAGCCCCAGGCTGCGGGCGGTGGCCACAAAAGCCTGGGTGCGGCGCTGGGCGCGCTCGTCGTCGCCGCCCATGACGGCCATACGCTGGCGGCCCCGGCCGTGCAGGTAGCGGCACACCGCATCGGCCACCGCGCTGTGCGAAAAGCCGACCAGCATGTCGATGGGGTCGGGTGTCAGGTCCCAGGTTTCCACCACCGGAATACCCGAGGCCTGCAACCGGCGGCGCGCGTTGGCCGAATGCACCACGCCGGTCAGCACGATGCCGTCAGGTCGGCGGCCAATGATGGCCCCCAGCAACTCATCTTCCAGCGGGTCGGCATAGCCGGTTTGCCCCAGCATCAGCTGGTAGCCCTGCAGCCGCAGAGCCGCGGTGAGGGCTTGCACGGTTTCGTTGAAAACCGGGCTGACCAGGGTGGGTACCAGGGCGGCCACCAGGCGGCTTTTGTTGGACCGCAGGCCGCCCGCCAGAAGGTTGGGCACGTAGCCGGTGCTGGCAATGGCGGCACGCACTTTGGCCAGGGTGGCGGGCGGCAGCCGTTCGGGCGTGTTGATGGCGCGCGACACCGTCATGGCCGACAGGCCGGCCAGGCGCGCCACATCGTTCACGGTGATGCTGGCGGCGCGGCGCTTGCGTTCGGGCGTGGACGGTGGAGCGGGTGGCGGGATGGACGGTGGGGGGGGAGGCAGCGCGGTCATGGCGATGGATGGTAGCTGCAAGCGCTCGCCCTAGGCCTACCGATACACGATTCTGATTTGCTATTAAAAGTATAGCTAAATGTGCGGTTGGAATATGCGCTAGAGGCCTATTTTATGCAGAAACGCTGACGGTGGAGCCGGTGGTTTGGCTGCTCTGCCCGGCGGCGATGTCGGCGTATTGCTTGAGCACCTGCTGGGCCAGTTGGTTGATATCTATACGGTCGGTGCCGTTGGCGTTAGTAGCAGACGATTTTTGTAGCGTCTCTACGGCGGTGCTGACCTGCTTGGCAAAGGCATCGGCTTCGGTATTGCTGAGCGTGCCGTCCTTGTCGGTGTCGATGGCTTTGAGCAGAGACTGCAAAGTGTCGGTGGTGCTGGTTGTGCCGGTGGCGGCACCGGCAGCCGCTTCGGCGGCCGAGACGATGCCGTCCTTGTTAGTGTCCAGCGGGTCGTAGACGGTGCTGTCGCTGCTGTTGGCGGCACCCGTGGGTGGTGGGCCAGCGGGTGGCGGGCCGCCTGCGCCGTGTGGTTTTCCGGCATCGAATTCGGCTTTGCTGAGTTGGCGGTTGCCATCGGTGTCCAGGCTGGCGAAGGCATCGTTGTCACCGTCGCTGTCGCCACTGACGGTGGTGGTCACCGTGGTGGTAATGGTGATGCCGTTGTGGGTGTCAGCACTGCCGGTGCCCCCCGTGCTGCGTGCCTGGGCAAAGTCCATGGTGCTGGGCAGGGGAACAATGCTGGGGATGCCTTTTTGCAGCTCCGTGGCATCCAGCGTGCCGTCGCCATTGCTGTCCAGTTTGGACATCAGGTCAGCAGCAGTGCTGGGGTTGGTGACGCCAGTGCGTTCGGACACCTTGTCCATCAGGGTTTGCAGCTCGGTACTGTTCACGCCGCCACTGCCGTCGGTGTCGGTCTTGGCAAACAGCTTGGCTTTGCGCTCGGCGGCCATGGTGGCCCAGGCGTTGCTGTTGTTGCTGAGGCTGCTGATGGAGGCCATGGGATTCCTTTAACGTGAAATAACTTGCATGGCTTGGGGTGCTCTGCCCCCAAGTCTGTGCAAGCCAGGGCTACGAAAAACTGCTATCTGATTCTTGTGTCGCCCGGTAAAGCTGGCTTGTCCGGTTTGTATCTGCGCTGGTACAAAAGCCGGTTTGAGCGCTGGAAAAGATAGGTAAAGAGCTGCCAGTTCTGGTCTTTAAAGACCCCTTGCTTGCCTACACTTTTCGGCGAAATGAGCAACTTATGAACCCCTGTCGGCAAATTTTGGTCGTAGACGACGACGAAGGCATCACCACGCTGCTACGCGACTACCTGTCGGGCTTCGCGTTTTGCGCCCACACCGCATGTGACGGCCCCAGCATGCGCCAGCAGTTGGCCAACCTGCCCATTGACCTGGTGGTGATGGACGTGATGCTGCCCGGCATGGACGGGCTCAGCCTGGCACGCGAGCTGCGCCAGCGCTCGGGCATCCCCATCATCATGCTGACTGCCCGCACCAACCACTTTGACCGAGTGCTGGGTCTGGAGATGGGGGCCGACGACTACATGGGCAAGCCCTTTGAGCCGCGCGAACTGGTGGCCCGTATCCACAGCGTGCTGCGCCGTGCGGCATCGGTGCACGACCGGATCTTGCAGGAGGTGGGCAGCGATGTGGTGTATTTCGACGGCTGGGCCCTGCACCGCCACGAGCGGCGGCTGACCGCGCCGTCGGGCCTGGTGGTGCCGCTGTCGAACGCCGAATTTCGGCTGCTGTCGAGCTTTCTGGCCGCGCCGCGCCGCTTGCTGAGCCGCGACCAATTGATGGAGCAGGCCCGAGGCCGTTCCATGGACGCGTTCGACCGCAGTATCGACCTGTTGGTGTCGCGGCTGCGGCAAAAGCTGAGCGACACCACGCAGCCATTCGACAAGCCGTCGATGATCAAGACCGTGCGCGGTTCGGGCTATATGTTCACCGCACAGTCCGTGCAGGGCCAGCCCGCGTGGCCACACTGAGGCGGCTCTTGGCCACCACTCGCAGGCTGTTGGAGCGCTTACTGCCTGCCACCCTGTTTGGCCGTTTGGCTTTGCTGCTGTGCCTGGCGGTATTGGCCAGCCACGTGCTTGCGCTGACCATGATGTTGGAACTGGACCCTCCGATGAACGTGGGTGGCCGCATGGAGCCGGGCCGTCGCCCGCATCCGCCTGGCATGTCGATCTGGGCAATGCCGGGCTTGTGGCTGGACATCGGCGTGCGCCTGTGTGCCCTGGTGTTAGCGGCCTGGATTGGGGCGCGCTGGTTGTCTGAACCCATCCGCCGCCTGGCCCGCGCCACCAAAGCCCTGGGCCAGGACATCGACCACCCGCCGCTGACCGAAGACGGCCCGCTGGAGTGCCGCGAGGCCAGCCGCGTGTTCAACCAGATGCAGGCGCAAATTCGCCAGCAACTGCGCGAGCGCGACCGTTTTGTGGCCGCGGTGTCGCATGATTTGCGCACCCCCTTGACCAGGCTGCGGTTGCGCACCGAGGGTCTGGCCGATCCAGCGCACCGCAAGGCCTTTCAAAACGATGTGGTCGAGATGGACGCGATGATCACCGCCACGCTGGATTACTTGCGCGGTGCGGCCCTTGAGGAGGCTTTTGTGCAGCTGGACCTGCAGTCGCTGGTGCAAAGCATGGCCGACGACCAGCTGGCTTGCGGGCACATGGTGCGCATCACCGGCACCGCCGTTCCAGTACGGGCCCAGGCCTCGGCCTTGCGGCGCTGCATTGGCAATCTGGTGGAGAACGCCATCCGCTACGGCGGCGCGGCGCACATCCAGCTCAAGGATGCGGCGGACGGTGTGTGTATCGAGATCCATGACCCCGGCCCCGGTTTGCCGGAGTGTGAGCTGGAGCAGGTGCTGGCTCCGTTTTACCGCGTCGAAGCCTCGCGTAACCGCCACCACGGCGGGGTCGGCCTGGGCCTGTCCATCAGCCATGACATCGCCCGAAAGCACCAGGGCAGTTTGCAACTGCGCAACGTCAACCGCAACGGCAACAGCGCCGGTCTGGTGGCTACGTTGCGTTTGCCGCGTCACCCGTGATGCGGCTAAAGCGCGGCTGGCGCACGCCGTCTACCACCACTTCTTCTTCAAACATGGCCGCCGGGCGCACCCACATCCCATGCTCACCGTAGAGGGCGCGGTACAGGGTCATGGGCTCCAGGGTTTCGCTGTGCCGCACCGTGTCGACCACGTCGTACAGCATGCCTTTGTAATGGCGGTAACGGCCCGGTGGGGTGGTGATGAGCGGGGGCAGGGTGGGGTCAGACATGGAAATGTGGGAGGTAAAAAAGCGGCGTGGGACAATCGGGGCTATGCATCCTAAAGATTTCCTCGACGAGTGTTCTGAACTCGTACGCCAAGCCCTCCAATTTGAACACCCTGCCGACTCGGTGGTTTCGCGGTTTTTCCGCGACAACCGGTCACTGGGCCCACGCGAGCGCGCCACCCTGGCCGAAACCGTTTACACGGTTTTGCGAAAAAAACTGCTGTTTGACCACCTGGCCCCTTCGGGCAGCGGCTCTAAGCAGCGCCGCCTGGCGATTCTGGGCTTCCACGGCCCGCGCGACTTTCTGTACGGCGCACTGACCGACCAGGAGAAAACCTGGCTCGAAAACTGCGACAAGGTCAAAACCGAAGACCTGCTGGACCGCCATCGCCACAACCTGCCCGAGTGGCTGGTACAGCCGCTGAAAGAGCAGCTCAAAGACGAATTCTGGCCGCTGGTGGAAAGCCTGGTCCACGGTGCAGGCCTGGATTTGCGTGTCAACGCCCTGAACGCCAAGCGCGACGACGTGCAAAAAGAGCTGGCCAAGGTCGGTATCAAATCGGTAGCCACCCCGTACTCGCCCTATGGTCTGCGTCTGACCGACAAGCCCGCGCTGACCAAGCTTGATGCCTTCACCCGTGGTGCCATCGAGGTCCAAGACGAAGGCTCGCAGCTGCTAGCCCTGCTGCTGGATGCCAAGCGTGGCGAAATGGTGGTGGACTTCTGCGCCGGTGCCGGTGGCAAAACGCTGGCCATCGGAGCGGGCATGCGCAGTACCGGACGGCTCTACGCGTTTGACACCTCGGGCCACCGACTGGACGCGCTCAAGCCCCGGCTGGCACGCAGTGGCTTGTCCAACGTACACCCCGCCGCCATCGCCCACGAGCGTGACGACCGCATCAAGCGCCTGACCGGCAAGATCGACCGCGTGCTGGTCGATGCCCCGTGCTCCGGCCTGGGTACCCTGCGCCGCAACCCCGACATGAAGTGGCGGCAAACCCCCAAGGCGGTGGAAGAGCTGGTGGTTAAGCAAACCGCGATTTTGCAAAGCGCTGCCCGTCTGCTGAAACCCGGCGGCCGCCTGGTGTACGCCACCTGCAGCGTGCTGCCGGCGGAAAACGAAGAGATCGCCCTGGCCTTTTCGGCGGCGAATCCCGACTTCACTCCTCTTGAAACGGCAGACATACTGACCCATCTGAAGGTGGAGAACGCGGCCAGCCTGTGCAGCGGTCCGGTCAGCGGTGGCGAGTTTTTGCGCCTGTGGCCGCACCGGCATGGTACGGACGGCTTCTTTGCGGCGGTTTGGCAGAAAAAATAGCGCTTAAATAGCGTTTATTCCCATGCCAGGCGTGTGTACGTAGAGACGGAGCCCTAGGTAATTTAAGGGGTCTTATTTACAATAGCAGGTTGGCTGGTACCATTTCAACCGCCCGCCTATTCTAAAAACCGAGGCTTTTACCTTATGTTGTTACCCGATTGGGCTGTGTTGAACGCAGCCGTTGACTGGCTTGCGAACGGTCTGTGGAATCTGTCCTGGTGGCAGATCGTGTTGTACACGCTGGTTACCACCCACATTACCATTGCCAGTGTCACCATCTACCTGCACCGCCACCAGGCGCACCGGGCGATGGACTTGCACGCCATTCCGGCCCACTTTTTCCGGTTCTGGCTCTGGCTGGGCACCGGACAGGTCACCAAAGAATGGGTGTCCATCCACCGCAAGCACCACGCCAAGTGCGAAACCAAAGACGACCCGCACAGCCCCCACGCCCACGGCATCAAAACCGTGTTCTGGACCGGTGCCGAGCTGTACCGCAAAGAATCCAAGAACCTGGAAACCATCGCCAAGTTTAGCCATGGTTGTCCTAATGACTGGATCGAACGCAACCTGTACACCCGTTTCAGCTGGCAAGGCGTGGGCCTGATGCTGATTTTGAATCTGGCCATGTTCGGCGTGGCCGGCCTGTCGGTCTGGGCCGTGCAAATGGTTTGGATTCCTGTGACTGCCGCTGGCATCATCAACGGTATCGGCCACTACTGGGGCTACCGCAACTTTGAAGCACCTGACGCCAGCACCAATATCTCGCCCTGGGGCATCTTGATCGGTGGCGAAGAGTTGCACAACAACCACCACACTTACCCCACGTCGGCCAAGTTCTCGGTCAAGCCTTACGAATTCGACATGGGCTGGGTTTACATCCGCGCTCTGGAAAAAGTGGGACTAGCCAAGGTCAAAAAGACTCCGCCCAAGCTGCAACTGGGTGCCATCAAGCCTGTAGCCGACGAAAAGACGCTGGAAGCGCTGATCACCAACCGCTACGAAGTCATGGCCGGTTTTGCCCGCGAAATGCGCCAGGCCTGCAAGGCCGAACTGGAAGCCCTCAAGGCCCGCCAGGGCGACCTGTCGGCCCTGCAAGCCGCCAAGCGCTGGATACACCGCGATGCCGAAAAAGTGCCTGCTGCCGCCCAGCCGCACCTGGACCAGGCCCGTGCCGCCCACCCCGTGCTCGACAAGATGGTGGTGATGCGCGAAGAACTGCGCCAGATGTGGCTCAACACCTCGCAGTCGCGTGAACAGCTCACGGCGGATCTGCAGGCCTGGTGCCACCGCGCTGAAAGCAGCGGTATCAAAGCCCTGCAAGATTTCTCCATGAAACTCCGCGCAGCACACGCCTGATTGCGCTCAGTGCACCCAGACAACAAAAAGCCCGCTGCTGCGGGCTTTTTGTTGTCTGGGTCAGCCCCACACGTCCAAGGGCGGATCGTTGGCCACGGCACGCAGAATGTCGGTACGCGAGACAAAACCCGTCAGCTTTCCGTTGTCGTCCACTACTGGCAGGCCGGGCAAGTGTGTGTCCAGCAGCACCTGGGCGACGCGGCGGATGTCGGTGTCGGGCGTGACGCTGGCTACAGGGGTCCACATCACGCTGGCCACAGGCAGGGCCATGCGGTCGGCCCAGTCGGTGGCGCTGGGGCTTTCCAGCGTGGGGTAAATGTCGGCCCGCAGCAGCAATCCGACCAATTGGCCTTGTGCGTCCAGTACCGGCATCTGGCCGACACGGTGGCGGGCCAGCAGGGCGGCGGCGATGGCCAGCGGCACATCGGTGCGCACCGTGACTGCGGGTTGCGTCATCAGCAAGCCCACTTTGTCCAGCGGTTGGCGCGGGGTGTCGGGTTGGCTGACCTGGGTGTAGGCGGCGACAGCCGTGGCGGGCAGCAGCGCTTTGGGATGGTGTGTTTCGTTCTCATACGTGGGTATGGAGAATTCGGGTTCTAGTGCCAGATCGTTCGCCTCGATGGGGTGTAACCGTGCGGCGGCATTCACCTTGTCGATATGGCGCAGTTGCTCTACCGTGCCGGTGAACACCCGCCCTGTAATTCCATAAACCGAAAACATGGATCAAGCCCTCCTGTGCTGGTGCAAAGTACCACATTGCGGATTATTCGTCTGCGGTTGGGCACACCGACTGAGCTACCGCCACCACCCGCGCACGGGCATCCTCCACCCAGCCGATCACCCGCAGGCGGGTGGATTGGGCGCCTGCGGGAACGCTCAAGGGGCGGATTTCTGCGTGTTCACCCGCTGCGCTCCAGTCCAGTACCAAGGTATTGCGCACCAGATTGCGTTCGATCGCCGTGCCGTCGGCTCCGGCCGGAATGGTTTCCACCAGCACCAGCCAGGCGGTGAGCGGGCCGTAAGCTGCATCTGTGGCGGCTTGCAAGGCGATGGAGGTGCCGATGTAGCCGCCCAGTGCCGGACCACGGGCCACGCGCAAAGGCAGAGACAACGGCAAAGGCGGTGGGTTGTTGTTGGTCACCGCCCTCCCGAGTGCCTGCTGGCGGTCCAGGCCGTCTTGGAGGGCTGCTGCCGACAAAGGCGCGTCGTCGCCCTGCGCACCCGGCAAGATCCAGTCCAGGGCCACCGCGCCGGGGTGTGGCAGTGCGGCGTGCGCGTCAGCCCAGCAGGCCTCGCAATCGGCACTGATAAAGCGCTCCAGCAACGCTGTGGGTGCCTGTTGGCCTTCGCTGGAGCAGGATGCCTGGGCCAGGGCTGCCTGGTGGAGCGCCAGTAGCAGTGCGGTGGCTGCAAGGGCGAGGGGTCGTTTCATGGGGTTCCTACAATCGGCCTATGTTTTCCGCAAATACTAACTTGGTCGCACAGGATGCACCGCTCCTCCACAACCTTAACCCCGAGCAGTTGGCGGCTGTTACCCTGCCCACCGGCCACGCGCTGATTCTGGCCGGGGCCGGTTCCGGCAAGACCCGGGTGCTCACCACCCGCATCGCCTGGCTGCTGCAAACCGGGCGCGTCACCCCCGGCGGCATCCTGGCAGTCACCTTCACCAACAAGGCCGCCAAAGAGATGGTGCTGCGCCTGGGCACCATGCTGCCCCTCAACGTGCGCGGCATGTGGATCGGCACCTTCCACGGCCTGTGTAATCGCCTGCTGCGCGCGCACTACAAGCTGGCGAACCTGCCGCAGAGCTTCCAAATACTAGACACCCAGGACCAACTCAGCGCCATCAAACGCTTGATGAAGCAATTCAATATAGACGACCAACAGTACCCTGCCAAGCAAACCCAATGGTTTATTGGCAACTGCAAGGAAGAAGGCCTGCGCCCCGATGCGGTGGAGTCGCACGACCCGCAAACCCGCAAAAAAATCGAAATCTACGCCCTGTACGAAGAGCAGTGCCAGCGCGAAGGCGTGGTCGATTTTGGCGAGCTGATGCTGCGCAGCTATGAACTGCTGCGCGACAACGACCCGATCCGCGAGCACTACCAGCGCCGTTTTCGCCACATCCTGATCGACGAGTTCCAGGACACCAACAAGCTCCAGTACGCCTGGATCAAGATGCTCAGCGGCCACGGCCCCAAGGACCTGGCCGCAGGCATGGCCATGCCTGGCGGCAGCGTGTTGGCGGTGGGCGACGACGACCAGAGCATCTACGCCTTCCGCGGCGCGCGGGTGGGCAACATGGCCGACTTTGTACGTGAATTTGGCGTGACCCAGCAGATCAAGCTCGAGCAAAACTACCGCAGCTTCAGCAACATCCTGGACTCGGCCAACCAGCTCATCAGCCACAACAGCAACCGCCTGGGCAAAGACCTGCGTACCACCCAAGGCCCCGGCGAGCCGGTGCGGGTGGTGGAGAACCCGCGCGATCTGGACGAAGCCCAGTGGATCGTGGACGAGGTCAAGCAGCTGGTGCGCGACGGCATGCCGCGCCAGGAAATCGCCGTGCTGTACCGCAGCAACGCCCAAAGCCGGGTGATCGAAACCGCACTGTTCAACGCCGCCATCCCTTACCGCGTGTTCGGTGGCCTGCGCTTCTTCGAACGGGCCGAAATCAAGCATGCGCTGGCCTATCTGCGCTTGCTGGAAAACGCCAACGACGACACCAGCTTTCTGCGCGTGGTCAACTTCCCGCCACGCGGCATCGGCGCGCGCAGCCTTGAGATTTTGCAAGATGCCGCTCGCAGCAGCGGCTGCTCGCTGCACGACGCGGTCAGCATCATCCCCGGCAAAGCCGGGGCCAACTTCGGTGCCTTTGTCGCCAAGCTGGACGTGCTGCGTGAGCAGACCGAAGGCCGCACTCTGCGCGAGATCATCGACCTGGTGCTGGCCCACAGCGGTCTGCTGGCCCACTTCAAGGCCGACCGCGAGGGTGAAGACCGGGTGGAGAATTTGGAGGAGTTGGTCAACGCCGCAGAAAGCTTCGTCTCCCAGCAAGGCTTTGGCCGCGATGCCGTGGCCCTGCCGCTGGACGAGCTGAGCCAATCCCCCGCCAGCCAAGGCCTGGATGCCAGCTTGCCTGCCGCCGACGGCTTTATCGACCAGGACAGCGGCGAGACCCTGTCCCCCCTGGCCGCCTTTTTAACCCATGCTGCCCTGGAAGCGGGCGACAACCAGGCCAAGGCCGGGCAGGACGCGGTGCAGCTGATGACGGTGCACTCTGCCAAGGGCCTGGAGTTCGATGCCGTCTTTGTCGGTGGCATGGAAGAAGGCCTGTTCCCGCACGAAAACTCGCTCAGCGACCGCCAAGGCCTGGAGGAAGAGCGCCGCCTGATGTACGTGGCCATCACCCGAGCCCGCCAGCGCCTGTACCTCAGTTTTTCGCAAAGCCGTTTGCTGCACGGCCAGACCCGCTATAACCCGCGCAGCCGTTTCTTCGACGAGTTGCCCGAGTCGGCCTTGAAATGGATCACCTCCAAGCCCTCGGCATATGGATCTGGCTATGCTTCTAAATCTATAGCGAATAGCGCAGGTGGGTACAGCGCAGGAGGCCGATTTAATAAAGAAGATGCCCCCTTCGCCAGCCCCCCTGTGCCACCGCAAAAAGCCGCCCCGAGCCATGGCCTACGGGTTGGTATGCAGGTGTTCCACACCAAGTTCGGCGAGGGGAAAGTTAATCTGCTGGAAGGCAGCGGCGACGATGCCCGCGCCCAGATCAACTTCCCGCGCCACGGCGTGAAATGGCTGGCGCTGAGCGTGGCGAAATTAACACCGGTGGAGTGACACGGCGCAGGCCGTGTGGTGGCGCATCTGGGTTGATTGTTGCGAAATGTAAGTAAATAATGGGCTTTGATATGTATTAAAACTGGCACTTGTGTTTGAATAGTGAAACACGAATTTGGGATAAAAATTGAAAACTTTTAATCGCATGAAACTGTCCACGCGACTGCTTTCGGGTTTTTTGCTGATGATCCTGATTTCTGTGTTGCTGGCGGCGGTGGCCATCGTCCAGCTCCGCAATGTCAATCTCAGCATCCAAGAGTTGGTGTCAGACCGGATGGTGACGGTAGACAAATTCAACCAACTCAAGGACAGCTTGCAGTCCGAAGGGCGTTTTGCACGCAACGCGGCGCTCACCAAAGACGAGTCGATTGCCAATGCGGAACTCGCCAAAATGAAAGCACCGCGAGACAAAGCAAACGCACTGGTGGCCGAATTGGGCAAGATTGTCAGCGATCCCAAGAGTCTTCAGCTTCTCAAAACCATCAACGACACGATACCGCCCTACGATGCCGGGTTGGACAAAATCAACGTGTTGGCCCGGCAGTTCCTGGAGGACGATGCCACCAAGCTTTTGTTGGGGCCGGTGCAAGACCTTCAAACGGCGTTGTTCAATGCAGTTGACGCTGCGATTGCTTTGGAACAGCGCAATGCCAATGAGTCTGCACTCACCACCGGGCATGCCGTGAGCACCACCACCACACAGGTTGCGATCATCGTTGTCGTTGCGGTGATTGTGGGGCTGCTGGTGGCCACTGCGGTGACCCGGGGTGTTTGGGTCCAACTCGGCGCAGAGCCTGAACAAGTGGCGACTGCAGTAGCTTTGGTAGCCGACGGCGACCTCACGCAGCAAATTGTTTTGCGCGCTGGCGATACCTCCAGTGTGATGGCTGCCGTGCGGCGAATGCAAGAAAAATTGGTGCAAACGGTGGCCACCATTCGCTCAGGTGCCGCCAACGTCAGCATCTCCAGCAGCCAGATTGCCCAGGGCAACCACGACCTTTCCGCCCGCACCGAAAACCAAGCAGCCAACCTCGAGCAGACGGCCGCGTCCATGGAGGAGATGAACGCCACGGTGGCCAGCAGTGCCGATGCTGCAATGCAGGCCAATAAACTGTCTGCCTCCGCATCGGATGTGGCGGCCAGGGGAGGCCAACTGGTCAGCCAGGTGGTGACTACGATGGGCGGAATCCAAACTTCCAGCAAAAGGATCTCCGACATCATTGGGGTCATCGATGGCATCGCTTTTCAGACCAATATCCTGGCACTGAACGCGGCGGTGGAAGCCGCCCGGGCGGGAGAGCAAGGACGCGGCTTTGCGGTGGTGGCCAGTGAGGTTCGCACGCTGGCACAGCGCAGTGCCGAGGCTGCAAAACAAATCAAGGGTTTGATCCAGGCATCTGTGGAAACGGTCGAAAAGGGCGCGCGTCTGGTCGATGAAGCGGGCGCGACCATGCAAGATATCGTTTCCCAGGTGCAGCGGGTCACGACGTTGATCGGTTCGATCGATAGCGCCTCGTCAGAGCAAAGCTCTGGCATTAGCCAAGTGAGCCAGGCCATCACCAATCTGGACCAGATGACCCAACAAAACGCGGCCTTGGTCGAAGAGTCTGCGGCGGCGGCAGATACCTTGAAGCACGAGGCATCGAATTTGACGCAGGCTATCGGTTTCTTCCGGCTGGCCCAAAGCGACGATCTAGCGCCACCCATGTCCTCGACAATGTCGCGTCCCGCGGCTGCGCGCGTCCTATCGAATACCGGCGCAGCGAAGCGTCCCATTTCGAAAATAACGCCATCCAAGATGCCTGCGGTTAAGCATCTACCCGCAAAGGTGAAATCCGGTACATCCATCGCTGTGACCCAAGCCAAAAGTGATGACTGGGAAAGTTTTTAAGCCTTGTGCCTTGCGGCAGACCTTGGCGAAATAGCCACCTTTTTATTCAACCGGAGATATCTATGCGCAATACACCCTTTTTTCGCCCTTTGTTTCTGGTAGGAGCTATGGCGCTGTTGGCCGCGAGCCAGGCTGGTGCCGTTACCAGTGATGAGCTCATCAAACGGGGCTCGGTCAAGATCGGTGTTTTGTCGGGCGTGCCGCCTTACGGATCCACCAATGACAAGGGTGAGCTGGTCGGATACGACATTGACGTGGCCCGCCTGGTGGGCACCTACATGGGTGTCAAGGTCGAGCTGGTCTCTCTGCCTCCACCGGCGCGCATTTCTGCTTTGCAGGGCGGCAAGGTAGACTTTCTTGTTGCCACGCTGGGGGTCACACCGGAGCGGGAAAAACAGGTCCTTTTCACCCAGGCGTACAGCGGATTCCGGTTGGTTGTGGTGGCTAACAAAAGCACTGCTTTTGCAAAAATTGAAGATCTGGCAGGTAAAAAAGTTGGCGTGAACCGCGGTGGCAGCCAGGATGCCTTCCTGACCAAGGCCAATGTGGCGGGGCTTCAGGTGGGGCGCTTTCAGGACGATGCCACGGTTTTAGAGGCCACTGCGACCAGCCAGGTCGATGCAGGCGTGGTGCCGGAAGCCACGGCAAAAGAAGCAATTCAAAAGAAGCCCGAAGCTAATATGGCCATCAAGTTCACACTCTTTAGCCAGGGCAATTCCATGGCGGTCAAATTGGAGGAAACAGAAATGCGCGACTGGTTGAACAAGGCCATCGAAAAGATGAAAGCCTCCGGTGAGCTCGACAAAATTTCTGTCAAATGGACGGGAAGTGCCGTACCCAAGTAATTCGTGATGCCCGCGCGAAATCAATTTTCCGCGCTATGGCATGGAGCGGCCGGTGCTGAGTGTAGTCAAACCCACTCCCACTCCCATGTCCTGAAGTACCGGCCCTCCCCCTGCCAACCCCTGTAAGGGCGGGAGTAAGCCAGGGTTGCGCATTACTCCCGCTCCTTTCGAAGAGGCGAGGGCGTGTAAGGTTTCAGCACTGTCTTCATCCCGTCACACAAGGCGTGCAGCATGGTGGCACTAATCCCTTAGGAGCCGGCCATGACAGACCTGAAAGAATTCCACGTAGGCGACTGTGTCGTCTCGCTGTTTGCCAAGCCAATGATCGACGGCACCTGGCTGGCCCGCGTCGGCATTGCGCAGCACTACGGCATGCCCATCCCCAGCCAGCGCACCTTCAGCTTTGACAACCCGTTTGTGTCGGAAGACAACGCCCTGGCCCATGCCCGCGAGCAAGGCCTGCGCATTGCGCGCGACCCGGTGGCGTTTTTGCAGATGGGTATGTGAAACCGTACAGAGGCCGAAGGAGGTGCTTTTTTTACCTTAATATTTCAACTATCATTGAAATATGAAAACAATTCCTTTGGAAGAAACTGCCGCCGTCCGTTCCCTGCTGGCTCTGGCCCAGGTGCAGCGCCTGCGTGCGTTTCGGGCGCTGGTGGTGGCCGGAGCCGAGGGCCTGACACCGGGCGCGATGGCCGAGCGACTAGGCGTGGCCCCCAGCGCGCTGTCGTTCCACCTCAAGGAGCTGGCCCACGCCGGCATGGTCAGCAGCGAGCCACGCGGCCGCAACCTGATCTACCGCGCCAACTTCGACCAGATGAATGCGCTGTTGGGCTACCTGACCGAGCACTGTTGCCAGGGCGAAGCCTGCGCGGTCACGGATGGGGGCTGTGTGGACTGTTAACCATCGGCCCTGAACACGGCCGAGCTTGCATTCCAAAATTTATAAGAAATAGGCCGATAGCGTATGTTTTATATACGCTTTTAGCTATTTATTTAATAGCAACTAATCTTTAACTACTGGAGCGTCCTATGGAAACCCAACCCATCAACGTCTTATTTCTCTGCACCCACAACTCGGCCCGCAGTATCCTGGCCGAAGCGGTGTTGAACCACATTGCGCGCGGCCGTTTCAAGGCCTATTCCGCAGGCAGTAGCCCGCGAGAGAACCAGCAGCCCAATCCTTTGGCTTTGCAGGTGTTGCAAAACGCAGGAGTCAGCATTGAAGGTCTGCACAGCAAAAATTGGGACGAATTTGGTGGCTTGAACGCGCCACACATGGACCTGGTGATCACCGTGTGCGACAACGCTGCGGGGGAAGCCTGCCCTTATTGGCCCGGCCAGCCCGCCACCGCGCACTGGGGCTACCCTGATCCGTCGGAGGCAGAGGGCACCGAGGAGCAGCGTCTGGCTGCGTTTCGCCAGACCCTGCATGCCATCCGCCGCCGCCTGGACTTGCTGGTCAACCTGCCCGCCGCCAGTGTGGACAAGTTGATGCTGCAGACCGCCGTGCGCTCTCTGTCCAAGGCCTGAACCATGTCCGCACAGTGTGAAGCTACCGGTCGGCGCGCCGCCGGGGCACCCTTGGGGTTTTTTGAACGTTTTCTGACGGCCTGGGTCGCTATTTGCATCGTCGTGGGGGTCGGTCTGGGCCAGGGCTTTCCGAGCGTGTTCCAGGCCATTGGAGCGATGGAAGTCACCAAGGTCAATCTCCCCGTGGGCCTGCTCATTTGGGTGATGATCATCCCCATGCTGCTGAAAGTGGACTTTGGCGCGCTGCACCAGGTGCGCGGGCAACTCAAGGGCATTGGCGTCACGCTGTTCATTAATTGGATGGTCAAGCCGTTTTCCATGGCTTTTTTGGCCTGGTTGTTCATTCGCTTGCTGTTTGCCCGCTGGCTGCCTGCCGAACAGCTCGACAGCTATGTGGCTGGGCTGATTCTGCTGGCCGCCGCGCCTTGCACGGCCATGGTTTTTGTGTGGAGCCGCCTGACCGGTGGCGACCCGTATTTCACCCTGTCCCAGGTGGCGCTGAACGACCTGATCATGGTGTTTGCCTTTGCGCCGCTGGTCGCGCTGTTGCTGGGCGTATCCAGCATCACCGTGCCTTGGGACACCTTGTTGACCTCGGTGGGTCTGTACATCGTGGTGCCGGTGCTGATCGCCCAGGCACTGCGCAAATGGCTGCTGGCGCGCGGGCAGGCCCGTTTTGATGCGGCAATGGAGAAGATCCAGCCCTGGTCCATCTCTGCGCTGCTGCTCATGCTGGTGCTGCTGTTTGCCTTCCAGGGGGATGCCATCATCCGGCAGCCGCTGGTGATTGCGCTGCTGGCGGTGCCGATTTTGATTCAGGTATTTTTCAACTCCGGTTTGGCCTACTGGCTAAACCGCCAAGTGGGCGAAAAGCACGCCATTGCCTGTCCGTCGGCGCTGATCGGTGCATCCAACTTCTTCGAGTTGGCGGTGGCTGCGGCCATCAGTTTGTTTGGTTTTGAATCGGGTGCGGCTCTGGCGACGGTAGTGGGTGTGCTGATCGAGGTTCCCGCCATGCTGCTGGTGGTACGCATCGTCAACGCCACCCAGCCCTGGTACGAGCGGCGCAGCGCTTAATTTTTTTGAGAGATTGCCATGAACACCACCATCTTTCACAACCCCGCCTGCGGCACATCGCGCAATGTGCTGGCGCTAATTCGCAATGCGGGCATTGAACCCACCGTGGTCGAGTACCTGAAAACCCCGCCCAGCCGCGCCCAACTGCTGGCCTTGGTTGCCCAACTGGGCGTGCCGGTGCGCGCCGTGCTGCGCAAGAAGGGCACGCCGTACGAGGAACTGGGCCTGGACAACCCGGCGCTGACCGACGACGCGTTGCTCGATGCCATCGTGGCTCACCCCATCCTGCTGGAGCGGCCCATTGTCATCACGGCGCTGGGGGCCAAGTTGTGCCGCCCGTCCGAGGTGGTGCTGGACATCCTGCCGCAGCCGCAATCGGGCGCGTTTGCCAAGGAAGACGGCGAAAAAGTCGTCAACGCCCACGGGGAACGCCTTGTCCCCTGACGTACTCCTTAATATCGACCCGGCCTTGTTCCATGTGCCGACCCAGGCCGCCCTGCACAGCGGCCCGCCCAGTACGCACCCGCCGCGCATCTTGCTGCTGTACGGCTCGCTGCGCGAGCGTTCGTTCAGCCGTCTGTTGAGCGAGGAGGCAGCCCGCCTGCTGACCGCGATGGGGGCGGAAACCCGCACTTTCGACCCGCACGGCCTGCCGTTGGCCGATGACGCGCCCGAATCGCATCCCAAGGTGCAGGAACTGCGCGACCTAGCACTGTGGGCCGAGGGCATGGTCTGGACATCGCCCGAGCGGCACGGCGCAATGACGGGAACCATGAAGACCCAGATCGACTGGATTCCGCTCACCCAGGGCGCAGTGCGGCCCACCCAGGGCAAGACGCTGGCGGTGATGCAGGTCAGCGGCGGCTCGCAGTCGTTCAACGCCGTGAACCAGTTGCGCGTGCTGGGCCGCTGGATGCGCATGGTAACCATCCCCAACCAGTCGTCGGTGGCCAAGGCGTTTCTGGAGTTTGACGAGGCGGGGCGGATGAAACCGTCGGCGTACTTTGACCGAGTGGTGGACGTGATGGAAGAACTGCTCAAGTTCACCCTGTTGACCCGGGATGCGTCGGCCTACCTGGTGGACCGCTACAGCGAACGCAAAGAGAGCGCGGAAGCCCTGTCCCGGCGGGTGAATCAAAAAAGTATTTAAATCACCTGCTAGCCCATATTTCGTATGCGCTAGTAGCTATTTATTCAATAGCGTCGGGGGCTTTTTCTTCTACCGCGTCTTCAGCAAAGCTGTCGCGGAAGCTGAAGTAGATGGAAGTCAGGAACATGCAGGTGGTCAGCAGCGTGATGACGAATGCGCCCACGCCCAGAAAAGCGGGCTGGTCCAGCAGTACAGCCAACAACTGCACCACCATGCCCACGGCTAGCAGCACGCCGAACCAGGTCAGGCCAAACACCACGTACGCTCCCTTGTTGCGCCAGCAGGCCACCAAGCTGAAAAAGAGGCTTTTGCCCGGGCTGATACCGTGCCAGTGCACCAGCGCGGGCGCATGCCAGAAGGCCAGCGACAGCGGCAGGTGCAAGACCATGAAGGCCAGCATGCCTGCCTGCAGCCGCAGTGGTTCGTCGCTGGCTTCTTCGGCCACGTGGCTGCCCAAAAAGACGCGGGCGAATTCGCCACCATCCACCACGGCCGAAATGCCCAGCACCACCATGAAACCCACGGCGTACAGGGCACCCAGCACCAGCATCGGGCGCAGGCCTTTTTGTCCTGCACGCAGGGCGCTGAGCACGATGCTGGGGGTGGGGAACTTGCCTTTGGTGGCCTCCTGGGTGGCGGCCATCAGGGATAGCGCCATGGTGGGCAAAAACACCATGGCAACGATGCTGCCCAGAATCGGCACCAGGCTGATGATGCTGAGTGCGGCCATGCACATGAAGAACAGCCCGGCCAGCGCCAGCGGTTGTTTGAAGAAGGTCTGGATGCCCAGCCGCACCCACAGGGTGCCTGTGCGCGCGGGGACGATTTGGAGTTTCATGGGGAGCTAAAGAGTAACGGGGTGGTGCACACGTTGGCGCAGCACGCGTTCAAAGTGGGAGGGGTCGTGGGCCTGCAGCAGCGCGGCTTCGCGCGGCAAATGGAAGTCCCACAGGCGCGAGATCCAGAAGCGCAAGGCCCCGGCGCGCAGCAGGGCGGGCAGCAACTGGCGCTCAGCGGCGGCCAGAGGCCGAACGGCTTGGTAGGCGGCCAGGAAGGCATCGCAGCGGGCTGCGTCGTGGGCACCGGTGGCCAGGTCCACGCACCAGTCGTTCAGACACACGGCGATGTCGAACAGCCAGGCGTCAAGGCCCGCAAAGTAAAAGTCGAAAAAGCCGCTGAGCTGGGGCACACCGTCTACCGTGTCGAACATCACGTTGTCGCGAAACAGGTCGGCGTGGATGGCCCCTTGCGGCAGGGCGGCGTAGGCGCTGGAGGCGGCAATGTGGTTTTGGTAGGCCAACTCGCTCTGCAGCAACTGGGCCTGGGCGGGTTCCAGGTGCGGCATGACCACCGGAGAGGTTTCGTTCCACCAGGCCAGGCCGCGCAGATTGGGCTGGTCCATGGCGAAGTCACGCCCGGCCAGGTGCATGCGCGCCAGCATGTCGCCCACGGCGGCGCAGTGCAGCACGCCAGGGGCCAGCTCGCTTTTGCCGCGCAGCTTGGTGACCACCGAGGCGGGCTTCTTTTTCACCGTGTGCAGGATCTGGCCCGCCTTGTTGCCGTCCTTGATGGCGATGGGGTTGGGCACCGGAATGCCACGCCGGGCCAGGTGCTGCATCAAATGCAGGTAGTAGGGCAGCTGCTCAAAGCCCAGGCGCTCGAACAGGGTAAGCACGAACTCGCCGCTGTCGGTGGTGGCAAAGTAGTTGGTGTTCTCGATACCGCCCTGGATGCCGCGCAGTGCGTGGATCTCGCCCAAATCCAGCTGGCGCACCAGCGCTTTGGCCTCTTTTAAAGAGACTTTCGTGTAGACCGCCATGCTTAGAAGTTGAATAGTTTCCAGACCCGCGAGCCCACGCTGCCCTGGCCGCCGTCGCGTCCGTCAATAGTGCGGTTGCGCGCGCCGTTGGCAGGAACCACCTCGTAGGCCGGTAGGCCGTTGGTGGGTTTGACGGTAATGGTTTGCGTCTCGCCGCCCATGCGCAGCTCGTTGATGCGCACATCCGCGTCCTGCACTTCGATGTGCTGGATGCGCTGGTCGATCGGTACCGCAGGGGTGGCGGCCCATGTAAGGGACACAGGGGATAGACCGAACAGGAAAAGAGGGAGGATGTGGTATGCGCGCATGGGTAGATTGTAGATGTCTAGCCTAGGGCGAAGGGGCGTGTGGGGTCGCTGCACCAGTCGCTCCAGCTCCCGGCGTACAGGCCGGTGCGGCCCAGCCCCGCGATTTCCATGGCAATCAGGTTGGGGTTGGCGCTGACACCGCTGCCGCAGTGGTGCACCACGCTGGCCGGGTCGCGGCTGCCCAGCAGGGCGGTGAACTCGGCGCGCAGCTGCGCGGCGGGCTTGAATTTTCCGTCTGGCCCCAGGTTGTGGCTGAACGGGCGGTTGAGTGCACCGGGGATGTGGCCCGCCACCGGGTCCAGCGGCTCCACCTCGCCCTTGAACCGCGGCGTGGCCCGGGCATCCAGGATAGTCAGGCCGGCGCGGCCCAGCTGATTCACTACAGTTTCTGTAGCTACCAGTGTAGACAGCGCCTGCGCTGGAACGAAGTTTGTTGTAAATTTTGAGAGCTCTTCGCCGCTGTGGACTGCGCCGCCTGCGGCCTGCCAGGCCTGCAGGCCACCGTCCAGCACCGCCACGGCTTCATGGCCCACCCACTTCAGCATCCACCACAGGCGGCCCGCGTAGTTCACTCCGTTGCGGTCGTACACCACGGCCTGCATACCGTTGGCAAAGCCGACGCTGCCCAGCCAGGCGGCAAAGGCTGCTTGCGTGGGCAGCGGGTGGCGGCCACCGGATAGGGCCGGGCCGGTTTTGGCACTTAGCGCCGTGTCCAGGTGGGCGTACACCGCGCCGGGGATGTGGGCCGCACGGTAGGCCTGCTCGCCCGCGTCGGGCTGGGTGAGGTCAAAGCTGCAATCAAACACCATGTGGGGCTGCTGCAGGTTCTGGAGTTGTTCAACGGAGAGGATGGTCGTGTACATGGAGGAATCTCTTTCAATGTTCTTCGGCCGGGGCGTTCGGCGCGGCGCGGGCGCGCAGTACGGTGGCGGCAATGCCGCTGGCCATGATCAGTGCCATGCCGAACCAGCCCATGGGGGTGATGCGGTCGCCAAACAGCACCAGGCTGTAAATGGCCGCAAACACAATGCCCGAATACTGCAGGCTGGCCACGGTGAGCATGGCGCCTTGGGTTTTGGCACCGGAATAGGCCCGCGTCATGAACAACTGGCCCAAAGCGGCCAGCATGCCAATCGGCAGCAACCAGGCGGCATGGTCCCATTGCCACGTGGACGCACCCACCAGCAGCGTGGCCACACCGCCCACCACGGCCGAGCCCAGCGCAAAATAAAACACCGTGCGGGCTTCGGGCTCGCCAATGCGGCCCAGCGCCATCACCTGCATGTAGGCAAAGGCCGAGCCCAGCCCCGACAGCAGGCCAATCAGGCCACCAAACATCTCGTTCGGGTCCAGGCTGGGGCGCAGCACCATCACCACGCCGACAAAACCGGCCATCACCGTCAGCACCAGCGGACCTTGCTGCAAGGGGCCTGCGCCGCTGCCGGGCCGCCAGGCGATCAGCGCGCCGCCGACCAGAAAGGCCGCAATCCAAATGCTGCTCATGTAGTTCAGCGTCATGGCCGTGGCCAGCGGCAGATGGGCAATGGCGTAGAACCAGCCACCCATGGAGGCCACGCCGATGGTGCTGCGCCAGGCGTGCATCCCGGGGTAAGCGGTTCTCAGGCCCACGCCCTGGGCGCGTGCCAGCGTGGCCAGAAACGCCATGCCGATCAGGCCCCGGTAAAACACCAGTTCGGCCGAATTGAAATAGGCCGAGGCAATTTTCACGCAGACCCCCATGGTGGCAAATACAAAGGCCGCCAACACCATCCATAAAGCCTGCATGATTTTTTGTACACCCCCAGGCTGCAGCGCTGCGCGTCTTGCGCCAACCCCCTTGCAGGGGGCGATACCAGTGGCCCGGCAAAGCCGGTTCCACGGTATCCCTGGCGCTGACCGTTCTGGCGTTAGGCTGGGGTTATGTGTGAGTTAAATTTATGAAAAATAGACTGCTAGCGTAGGTAGCGCCTGCGCTAGTAGCTATTAAAATTATAGCGTGGTGCTGCCTATGGCGTGGCGGTACCACTCGTGGAAGTGCTGCATGCCGTCTTCCATGGGGCTCTGGTAGGGGCCGACCTCGTTGTCGCCGCGCTGCAGCAGGGCTTTGCGGCCCGCGTCCATGCGCAGGGCGATTTCGTCGTCTTCCACGCAGGTTTCCATGTAGGCGGCCTGTTGGGCCTCCACAAAGTCGCGCTCAAAGCAGGCGATTTCTTCGGGGTAGTAGAACTCCACCATGTTCAGCGTCTTGTTCGGGCCGATCGGGTGCAGCGTGGACACGGTGAGCACGTGCGGATACCACTCCACCATCACGTTGGGGTAGTAGGTGAGCCAGATTGCGCCGTGCTTGGGGGCCGCGCCCTGGTTGTAGGCTTTGAGCGCATCCTGCCAGCGCTGGTAGGCTGGGCTGCCCGCTGCGCCCAGGCGTTGGGCCAGACCCACGGTTTGCACCGAATACTGTTCCTTGAACTCCCACTGCAGGTCGTCGCAGGTCACAAAACCGCCCAGGCCGGGGTGGAAGGGGCCGACGTGGTAGTCTTCCAGATAGACCTCGATGAAGGTTTTCCAGTTGTAGTCGCAGACGTGCATTTCCACGTGGTCCAGCACGTGGCCGCTGAAGTCCAGGTCGGCCAGCGGGCCCATGTTGGCCAAGTCGGCTTGGACATCCCTGGTGCCTTCAAACAGCAGGCCGTTCCACTCTTGCAGCGGGTACTGGTTCAGGTTCAGGCACGGGTCCTGGGCAAAATGCGGCGCGCCTAGTAGCGTGCCGGTGGGCGTATGGGCACCACCGCTGTAGGTCCAACGGTGCAAAGGGCAAACGATATTCCCCCCTGCGCTGCCTTGCTGCGTGGTGTTGAGCGAACCCCGGCCCTTGAGCATCACCGCCTGGCGGTGGCGGCAGACGTTGGACACCAGCTCCACGCCGCGCGGCGTGCGCGTCAGCACCCGGCCCTCGCCCTCTTGCGGCAGGGCGTAGTAGTCGCCCACCTCGGGCACGGCCAGTGTGTGGCCGACATAGCGTGGCCCCCGCTGGAAAAGTGTGGCGACTTCGCGCTGGAACAGCGCGTCATCAAAGTAGCTTGAAACTGGTAGTTGGCTTGCGGCCTGCTGCAGTTGAAGACTTAAATCAGACATGGGTTGTCCTGACAAGACTCCCCCTATGAAGGGGCAGGGTAGGCGCGAGAAACTCGCGCGGGAAAAGGCTCCGGCAGGGTTGGAAGGGCTTCCAGCCGTTGGCGAAAAGAGGGGCGATTGTACCCGGCGGGGTGCTTTGCGCAGCTACTCTGGCAAACCGATGGCGGCGACCAGCCCGCCTGCCATCGCCTGCTCGCGCAGTTGGCGCGCCACGGCGGGTGCTAGCGTTTTGAGCTGCAAATACGGCTTGGTGGCTGCGCTGACGTTGCCTTCCATCAGGTACGACATGGTCAACAGCCCTAGCCCGGGGGGGAAGTTGGCGCTGGCTGCCAGCAACTTCTCCGTCTGCTCCCGCGATTTGGCGGGCAGGCGGGCACCGAGGTAGCTTTGCGCCAGGTACATGCGTGCATCCATTGCCGCCGGGGCCAGTATCACGGCTTTCTCCAGCGCCTGGCTGGCCCGGGCCAGGTTGTTGTTGCGCATCTGCGCCTCGCCCAGGTTGATCCAGGAGTTGACCAGCGCGGGGTCCAAGCGCACGGCGGTTTCCAGCGCTTCGGCGGCTTCGGGCGGCCTGCCGAGTTTGAGCAGGGCGTAGCCTTTGCCGCTCCAGGCAACGGGATCGGAGGAGTTGGTGGCTAGTGCGCGGTTGAGGTGGATAAGCGCACCAGGCATATCACCGTTGTTGCCCAAGAGCTTGGCTGTGACCAAATGCATGTTGGTGAGATCGGGGTCCAGGGCCTCGGCTTTTTGCAGGTTGGCACGGGCCGCTGCTACATCGCCCATGCCTAGCTGGCTTTCACCCCAGAGAGTCAAATCGACTGCATTCAGCGGAGCGAAGGTGGCCAATTTTTCAAAGGCTGTGCTGGACTCGCGGTAGTTTTTCAGGGTGAGCTGGATGCGGCCATAGACAGACCATGCGTCGCCATGCTGGGGGGCGATCTCGATGGCACGCTGCGCATCCACACGGGCAAGTTCGTTCTGATGGAGGTTGAGGCGAACGCCTGCACGGTTGCTCAAAACCCCCGCATCGTTGGGCTCCAACGTGAGAGATTGGGTGAAGGCGTCGTCGGCTTGGGTGATGCGCTGGGTTTTTGCCAATACCGCGCCTAACCCGTTCCAAGCTGCAGACGATGAGGGTGCCAGGGCGATGGCCTTACGCATGGCATCTTCTGCGGGACCGTAGTGGGTTTGTTTGAATTCGTCCCAACCAATGGCCAACAGTACCTCGCTGGGCTGGCTGCTGGGGGCCTCTTTTGCGCCCTCGACCCGCAGGGCGGTGGCCAGGGCGCGGCTGGCGGCGGGGCCATGTCCCAAGCTGCTCTCGATTTTGCCCATCAACGTCCAGGTAAAACTACGGGACGGGTCCAGCCGCAGCGACTCTTTGATCTGCACCAGCGCTTCGGCATTTTTGCCTTGCTGGTGCAGCCATTCCGCACGTTTGCGGCTGGGTTCGTGGTAGGTGGGGCTTTTTCGCTGTGCTTGCTGTAGCGCTTGCTCGGCTTGTTCAGGCTGCTGGCGGCTCAACAGTACGTCGGCCAGATTGACCCAGGCAAACGGCAGGTTGTCGTCCAGTGCCAAGGCTTGGCGCAGCGTGGCCTCGGCTTGCGGGTCGCGCTTGAGCAAATGCTGGGCCATTCCCAGGTAAACCAGTGGCAGGGCTGCGTTGGGTTGGGCTTGGCGCCACGCCCGGCTGTGTGTTTCCAAGCCCGCAAAGTCGCCAGATGCTTGCAGGCTGTCGGCCAGAGCGTTCCAGCGCTTTTCTGGCGCGGGCACTGTGCTGGATGCGGGGCGGGGGCTGCCTTGGGATAGCAACGCGGCTGCTGCATCGGCGGACAGCACCAGGTTCAGGTTTTGCCCCGTGCCCAGCACGGCGGCGGTGATGCCCAGCAACTGGCCTTGGCCGTCAAACAGGCCACCACCGCTGGAGCCGTGGGATACAGAAGGTGTGGCGACCACCATCGGGTAGGGGGTTTGCGCTTTCACCACGGCCACCAGGCCGGCACTTACGGCTAGGCCAAAGCCCAGCGGGTTACCGATGGCAAACACGCGCTCACCCACGGCCAGTGTGCTGCTGAGGCGCAGCCTGACAGGGTTAGCAGTCAAGGCGGCCACCGCCAGCAGGCACAGGTCTTGGTCGGCTAGCTGGCGCGTCCATACGGCGGGCAGTTCGCCTTGGGCCGACTGCACGCGGATGCTGGTGGCCTCTCGTACCACATGGCAGTTGGTGGCGACAAGCCCCTGGCCAATCACCACGCCACTGCCTTGCATCTCGGGTTGGCCCTTGTCGTCGAGGGTCTGGATGGTGACCATGGAGGGTACCACCTGGGCGAATACGCGCTGCGTGGCATCCGGGGCATCGGCAGCCGCGCTGGTGGTGGCGAGCAAGCACAGGGTACTGGCGAAGCACAGGGTGTGGCGGTTCATGGCGTTTCGCCCTCAAACGGAAGGATTTGGCCGCGGTACAGGGTTTCGGCCGCTGCAGCGTTGAGGGCGCGCAGCTTTTGGTAGGCCTCGCGGGCTTGCGGGCGGCGGCCCAGCATTTGGTTGGCGTGTACCAATGCCTCCCATTGCGAGGCCTGCTGGGGGGCGAGTTGCAAGGAGCGTTCGATGGCGGGAATGGCCTCTGACGGGCGGTCTAATGCGGCCAGGACGCGCCCGCGCAGCCGCCAGAACCAGGCGGATTCCGGGTTCTTTTCGGTCAATGCCATGGCGATGGGCAGGGCTTCGGCCGCACGGCCACCGTCCTTGAGGTACACGCCGAGTTGGTAGCGCCAGGTGTCGTTGTCGGGGCCGGCTTGGCGGGCCGACTCCATGGCGCGGATGGCCTCAGGGTAGCGCTTCATGTCTGCCATGGCCTCGCCAATGCCGGCCCAGGCCCAGTCGGTGCTGCTGAATTGGCGATCCAGGCTGTTGCGGTAGGCCTGCACCGCCGCTTCGGGGCAGTCCAGCCGCATCAATGCCACCCCGCGCCAGTACCATGCGGTGGCGGTGTCGCGGGTGGCATCGGGCAGTTTGTCGAGCACGGAATAGGCTTTGGCTATCTGGTTGGCCGCCAGATAGGCCCGCACCAGCTGGATGCGGGGGCTTGCGGCATCGGGGTACAGGCCGGACAGGCGGGTCCAGATGCCGATGGCCGTGGCGGTGTCACCCCGGGCCTGGGATAAATCGGCCAGTCCTTCGTACGCGCCGGTCAACCAGGGGTTCAGCGCCAGCGCCCGCCGGTACGAGGCCTCGGCCTCTTCGCTGGCCCCGTTCACCTGCTGCGCTCGTGCCAGCAAGCCATATACCTGGGCCGATTCCTGGTGCTGTGCCCGCAGTTGCTGGGCATGGGCCAAAGCCTCTTTGTTGAGGTTACGGGCCAGCAGCACGCCACCCAAGCCGATACCGGTGTCCAGTTGCGCCGGGCTGATGCGGTAGCGCTGCCGCCAGGCATCCAGCTCGGCAGCGGAGTTTTTCAGCCCAGCCGCTGCCGCCGAGGCAAACCGCCAAGCATCGGCGTTGTCGGGCTGTTGTTGCCGCCAAGTGCGCGACAAAGCCTCCAGCTCGGTCCATTTCGCTTCCCGCAGCAAAGCGTTGGCGGCATCAAAGCGTTGCAATTGCTCGGCCTGCGCCAAAGCGCGGGTGGCGATCTCCTGGGTCCAGGCCGCAAAAGACGCAAAGTTGACGTTTTGCCCGTCGCGCTGGCGGTAATCAATGATGCCTAGCAACTGCCCCTGCGCATCTACCAGCGCCCCGCCTTCGGAGCCGGGCGAGATCGAGGCGGTGAACTGGATGTAGTCGCCGCCAGGAAAATGGCGCAGCCCGGACACCACCCCTTCTGAAATGCCCACCCCCAGCCCCAGTGCGTTGGAGATGGCAAACACCTTGCTACCGACTACGGGGGGCTGGTTTTGCAGGGTCAGGGGCGTTGCCCCATGCGCATCCACCTCCAGCAGGCACAGATTGCGATCCCGGTCACGCGCGGTGATGCGAGCCGGGGTGGATGGCGCAGTGAGTTGCACCGTGTGTGCCTGCTCCAGGACATCGCACACCGTCACCCACTGCTGCTCACTGATCCGGGTGGCACTGTAGACCCCCAGAGGGTGGCCCGTGTCGTCGCGTACCTCCAGCGCCGCCACGGCCGGAGACGTCAGCGCAAACACCTCTTGTGGCGGGAGCGCCCACGTCGCCAGCGGTGGGAGCAGCACCAGCAAGGCGGTACCGGTGGCGGGGAACCAGCGGGGCACGGGTCGACCGGAGCGACGGTAGTGGATGAAAAGCATGCAGAGAGCTTTCTGGAGGAGGGGCGAGGGAGATCCTGCGAAATTATGTTCGGTGCTAAGCCTTATTTTTTGTGACGTGTAACCCAAACGGAGCCCCATTCCCCGAAAAGCGTGCGTCTGCCCCTGGCCCCCGCGCAACCCGTAAAATCGGCCTCCTTCACCACTCGAACCTCCTGCCTCCTCCATGCCCAAGGCCGCTGCCAAACCCGATAAAAACGCCTCTCCCGAAGCTTTGCCCGCCAGCTACGAGGCTGCCCAGGTGGAACTGGAGCAATTGGTCGGCCAGCTCGAGTCGGGCCAGATGCCGCTGGAGCAACTGCTGGGCGGCTACCAGCGCGGTGCCCAACTGCTGCAGTTTTGCCGCGACAAGCTCGATGCGGTGGAGCAGCAGATCAAGGTGCTGGACCAGGGTGTACTCAAACCCTGGGCGCAAGAATGAGCACCGCCACCTTTGATTTGCAGGCTTGGAGCACCCAGGCCCTGGCCGTGGTGGAGAAAGCGCTGAGCGACTGGGTGGCCGCCGGTGGCGTGGTCGATGCCGACCATCCCGCCCCCGCCGCCTTGCGTGAAGGCATGCGCTACGCCGTGCTGGACGGCGGCAAACGTCTGCGTCCCTTGCTGGTGCTGGCCGCGCGCGAAGCCGTGGCCAGCGGTGAAGCTGCTAGCGTGACCGCCGGGCTGGACGATGCCGCCCTGCGCGCCGCCTGCGCCGCCGAGCTGATCCACGCTTATTCCCTGGTGCACGACGACATGCCGTGCATGGACAACGACATCCTGCGCCGCGGCAAACCCACGGTGCACGTGCAGTTTGGCGAAGCCCAGGCCCTGCTGGCGGGCGATGCCCTGCAGGCCCTGGCATTTGAAATACTCACCCCCGAAGCTGCCGCAGCCCCCGCCAGCGTGCAAGCCACGCTGTGCCGTCTGCTGGCCCAGGCTGCGGGCTACCAGGGCATGGCGGGCGGGCAGGCAATCGACCTGGCCAGCATCGGCATGGCCTTGACGGAAGAAGAACTGCGCTGCATGCACCGCCTGAAAACCGGTGCCCTGCTGCAAGGCAGCGTGATGATGGGCGCGGCCTGTGCTGCTCGCCCATTGCCTCTGGCCACCCGCAACGCCTTGCACACCTATGGTGCGGCCCTGGGTTTGGCGTTCCAGGTGGTGGACGATATTCTGGACGTGACCGCCGACTCGGCCACGCTGGGCAAAACCGCAGGCAAAGATGCCGCCCAGGACAAACCCACTTACGTCTCCCTGCTGGGGCTGGACCGTTCTTTGGCTTACGCCCAGGAACTGCTGGCCCAGGCCCTGACCGCGCTGGATGCCAGCGACTTGCCTAACACCCAGGCCCTGCGTGCGCTTGCCGACATGGTGGTCAACCGGTCTAGCTGATATGGCACACCCCCAGTCTTCGCGCACTATGTGTAGCTACGCCAACCCCCTTGCAGGGGGCAACACCGCCAGCCCGGCAAAGCCGGTTCTGGGGTGTTCTGGTGGACCTGCATGGCTTGTATGGCGCGCGTTTTCACCATAAAAAATCTATGACTATTGCGAACCCTGCGTCTTACCCACTGCTGGAAACCATCAACGACCCGGCCGACCTGCGCCGTTTGCCGCGTGCCGAGCTCAAACCGCTGGCCGACGAGCTGCGCGCTTTCGTGATCGACAGCGTGTCCAAAACCGGCGGCCACCTCAGCTCCAACCTGGGCACGGTGGAACTGACCGTGGCCTTGCACTACGTGTTCAACACCCCCGAAGACCGGCTGGTGTGGGACGTGGGCCACCAGACCTATCCGCACAAAATTTTGACCGGGCGGCGTGACCGCATGGCCAGCCTGCGCCAGTTGGGGGGCTTGTCGGGCTTTCCGACGCGGTCCGAGAGTAAATTTGACGCGTTCGGCACGGCGCATTCCAGCACCTCGATTTCTGCTGCCCTGGGCATGGCCATGGCGGCCAAGCAAAAAGGCGAGCATCGGCACAGCGTGGCCATCATCGGCGACGGCGCCATGAGCGCGGGCATGGCTTTTGAGGCACTGAACAATGCAGGCGTGTGCGACTGCAAGCTGCTGGTCATCCTGAACGACAACGACATGAGCATCAGCCCGCCGGTGGGCGCGCTGAACCGCTACCTGGCGCAGCTGATGAGCGGCCAGTTCTACGCCGCCGCCAAGAATGTGGGCAAGCAGGTGCTGAAAGGCGCGCCGCCGCTGTTTGAGCTGGCCAAACGCCTGAAGCAGCACGCCAAGGGCATGGTGGTACCCGCCACACTGTTTGAGCAGTTTGGCTTCAACTACATCGGTCCCATCGACGGCCACGACCTCGAATCGCTGATCCCCACGCTGGAAAACATCAAGCACTTGACCGGCCCGCAGTTTTTGCATGTGGTCACCAAAAAAGGCCAGGGCTACAAGCTGGCCGAGGCCGACCCCGTGGCCTACCACGGCCCGGGCAAGTTCGACCCTGCCGTGGGCCTGCAAAAAGCCGCTGCACCAGGAAAATCCACCTTCACCCAGGTGTTTGGCACCTGGCTGTGCGACATGGCCGCGCAAGACAGCCGCTTGGTTGGCATCACCCCCGCCATGCGCGAGGGCTCGGGCCTGGTGGAGTTTGAAAAGCGCTATCCCCAGCGTTATTACGACGTTGGCATTGCCGAGCAGCACGCGGTGACCTTTGCTGCGGGCATGGCCTGCGAAGGCCTGAAGCCGGTGGTGGCGATTTACTCCACCTTCTTGCAGCGCGCCTACGACCAGTTGATCCACGACGTGGCTTTGCAAAACCTGCCCGTCGTTTTTGCCCTGGACCGCGCCGGATTGGTGGGGGCCGACGGCGCCACCCACGCCGGGGCCTATGACATCCCCTTCCTGCGCTGCATCCCCAACATGGGCGTGGCCTGCCCGGCGGATGAGAACGAGTGCCGCAGCCTGCTCAGCAGCGCCTTTGTGCAAGACAACCCGGTGGCTGTGCGCTATCCGCGCGGTGCCGGGGCCGGTGCCGCCATGGAGCCAGGTTTACAGCCGCTGCCGTATGGCAAGGGCGAAATCCGCCGCAGCTCTACCCAGGCCTCGGGTATTGCGATTCTGGCTTTCGGCACCCTGCTGTACCCCGCGCTGGCCGTGGCCGACAAGCTGGATGCCACGGTGGCCAATATGCGCTGGGCCAAGCCGCTGGATGTGGAACTGCTGCTAAGTATTGCCGCCACCCATTCCGCGCTGGTCACGGTAGAAGACGGCGCCGCCATGGGCGGTGCAGGCAGCGCGGTGCAAGAGGCCTTGCAGGCTGCAGGTATTACCGTGCCGGTGCTGACGCTGGGCTTGTCCGATACCTTTATCGAACACGGCGACCCGGCGGTGCTGATGGCCCTGCAGGGGCTGGATGCGGCGGGTATCGAGAAATCTATAGAAAAACGTTTTCCAGCGCTTGTGTTATCTGCGAAGTCTGCTCTTAAATTAGTAGCTTAGTGCTGCAATGGCCGCTGCGGCGTACCCGCAGCGTACTGGTGGCTTTCAGCGCTGCATGCCCCAGCGGCGCACCGTGAGGCGCTCCAGCGTTTGGAACACCAGGCTTTCGACCAGCAGGCCGATCAGGATGACCATCACCAGGCCCGCAAACACGCGGTCGGTGAACAGTTCGTTGCGGTTCTGGAAGATGAACCAGCCCAGACCGCCCTTGCCGGAAGACGCGCCGAACACCAGCTCGGCCGCAATCAGCGTGCGCCAGGCAAAGGCCCAGCTGATTTTCAGGCCCGCAAGAATCGACGGCAGGGCGGCAGGTACCAGAATTTGCAACACATAGCGCAGGCCCTTCAGGCCGTAGTTGCGCCCGGCCATGCGCAGTGTCTCGGGCACGGCCTGGAAGCCCGCGTAGGTATTCAACGCCAGCGGCCACAGCACCGAATGGATCAGCACGAACACCAGGCTGCCCTGGCCCAGGCCAAACCACAACAGGGCCAGCGGCAGCAGCGCGATGGCGGGTAGTGGGTTCAGCATGGCAGTCAGCGTGGCCAGCAGGTCGCGGCCCAGTTGGGTGGACACGGCCAGCGTGGTCAGCACAAAGGCGGCGATGACACCACCGATATAGCCCTGCAGCAGCAGGCTCAGCGAGATGCGGGTCTTGGTGATGAGTTCGCCGCTGGCCAGGCCATCGACCAGCGCCTGCGCCGTCTGCAGCGCGGTTGGCAGCAGCAGGTCGTTGTTTTGCACGCGGGCCACGATCTCCCACAGCATGACCAGTGCCACCAGGATCAGGCCGCGGCGCAGCCAGGCCTGTTCCCAGACGCGGGCCGTCCAGGGTAGCAGGCGATCCACATGGGTGGGGGGCAGGGCATCGAGCACCCGTTCGTATTCGGCCCGGATGGGCGGGTTCAAAGCGCTCATGCGGTCTTTCGGGGCTGTGCGTGGGCAGGCGTGGGGCTGCCGTCGGCCTCTTCGTTGAAAAGCAGGCGGTGGATGCGCTGCGCGGCGGCCTGGAACTCGGCCCCGCCCTGGCTGTGCATGCCGAAGTCGTGGCTGTTGATCTCGGCGCGCACCCGGCCCGGATGCGGCGACAGCAGGCCGATGCGGTTGCCCACCACCAGCGCTTCCTCGATCGAATGGGTCACGAAGACCAGGGTGAAGCGCACCTCGTCCCACAGCGCCAGCAGCTCTTCCTGCATCTTGCGGCGCGTCAGCGCGTCCAGCGCGGCGAACGGCTCGTCCATCAGCAAGACCTTGGGCTGCATGGCCAGCGCGCGGGCAATCGCCACCCGCTGCTTCATGTCGCCCGACAAGGTGTTGGGATAGGCCTTGGCGAAGGCCGACAGGCCCACCTTGTCCAGGTAGTGCAGCGCCCGTTCATGGGCCTCCTGCTTGCCCAGAGTGCGCGATGCCAGCAGCGGAAACGCCACGTTGTCGAGCACGGTTTTCCAGGGCGGCAACTGGTCAAATTCCTGGAACACCACGATGCGGTCGGGTCCGGGCTGGGTCACCTTTTTGCCGCCGATGCGGATTTCACCCTCCACCGGCGCGATGAAACCCGCCATGGCTTTCAGCAGGGTGGACTTGCCGCAGCCAGACGCGCCCAGCAGCACGAAGCGGTCCGCCTCATACACGTTCAGGCTGACCTGGTGGGTGGCGCGCACCACGCGCGCGGGCGTGCGGTATTCCAGGCTTACGCCGTCCACTTCCAGCAGCGGGGTGTCCGGAGAGGGTTTCAAAGGGGTGACGGTGGCCATGGGGGCTTAGCTGCCAGGGTTGGCGTAGGCTTCTTCGAAGAAATAGTCTTTCCACGAAGCGGCACGGTTCTTCAGCACGCCGAGCTTGTTGAGTTCGTCGGCGTAGACGTAGGTGCGAAACGGCGAGATGGTGAAGTCGTTCTCGGGGTCTTCCACGATCTTGCGCACAAATTCCAGCGGCAGCTTGGACTTCTGCACGCGGATGAAGGTCTCGGCCGCCTTGGGCTTGTTGGCCTTGATCCACTGCGAGGCTTCGACCAAGGCGGCGTAAAAGGCCTTGTAGGTTTTTGGATTCTCGTCGTGGAATTTCTGCGTGGTGTACAGCACGTTGAAGGTGGCCGGGCCGCCCAGGATGTCGTAGGAGCTGATGACCTTGTGCACGGCCTTGTTCTCCAGCGCCAGGTAGTAGAACGGCGCGCTGGAGAAGTGGGTGTTGATCTCTGTACCGCCTGCGATCAGCGCGGCGGTGGCGTCGGGGTGCGCCAGGCTCACCGAGATATTGTCAAAGCGCTTGAAGTCGTCTTTGCCGTAGAGTTTGGCGGTTTCGATCTGCAGCGTGCGCGACTGGAAGCCGGTGCCAGCGGCGGGTACGGCAATGCGGTCTTTGTCGCTCAGGTCCTTCAGCGTCTTCACTTTCGGGTTGTTGCTGATCAGGTAGTTGGGCAGCGAGCCCAGCGCGGCCACGGCCTTGACGTTTTGCCGGCCCTTGGTGCGGTCCCACAGCGTCAGCATCGGCGGCACGCCGGCGGACACCACGTCCAGCGCGTTCGCCAGCAGCGCCTCGTTCATCGCGGTGGCACCGGAGATCTGGCTCCAGTCCACATCGATGTCCAAGCCCTGGGCCTTGCCGTGTTTTTCGATCAGCTTCTGGTCTTGCACCACATCGAGCACTAGGTAGCCAATGCCGAACTGCTGGGCGATGCTGATGCGGCCTTCGGCCTGGGCGAGCAGGGTGGCGCTGGCCAAGGCCAGGCCCACTACGAGGCGGGTGAGAGTGAATGGCATGGTGCTCTTAAAAAGGCTCATTGCCTTCGATGGTGGTGCGGAATAGCTTGCGGCGCAGGTGGTCCGGCGTGCCGGCGGCCAGGTGGGTGACGGAGCGGTTGTCCCAGAACACCATGTCGTGCGGCTGCCAGGCGTGGCGGTAGACCAGTTCGGCACGCGAGGTGTGGGCGAACAGTTCGTCCAGCAGGGCGCGGCTTTCGTCTTCGGGAATACCGACGATGCGGGTGGTGAAATGTTCGCTGACGAACAGCGCCTTGCGGCCGTTCTCGGGATGGGTGCGCACGACGGGATGCACGGCAGGCAATACTTCATCCAGCTGGGCCTGCGTCAGCTTAGGCCGCCAGGGGTTGCGGGCGCGCAGCTCTTCGTACTTGGCCAGGTAGGAATGTTCGGCGCGCAGGTCGGCCACGGCGGTTTGCAGGGCCGCGGGCAGCGTGTCCCAGGCGGTGTGCTGGTTGGCAAACAAGGTGTCGCCGCCTTCACTGGGCAGCTCCTGCGCGTGCAACATTGAGCCCAGGCTGGGCTTTTCCTTGTACGACAGGTCGGAATGCCAGTAGGCACCGGCATCGCCCAAGCCAATGGGTTCGCCGTTTTCCTTGATGTTGGAAACGATCAACACCTCGGGGTGGTGCTGCAGCTGGAAGCTTTTCAGCACATGGATCTGTAGCGGGCCGAAGCGGGCGCTAAAGTCCACCTGCTGCTGGGGCGTGATGCTCTGGTCGCGGAACACCAGCACGTGGTGTTCTAGGTGGGCGCGGTGGATGCGCGCAAAGTCGTCGGCGGCCAGCGGTTGTGACAAGTCCAGGCCCAGCACTTCGGCACCCAGCGGGGCATCGAAGGGGCGAATTTCCAGCGTTTGCGCGGTTGTGGCTGTTGTGGCAACTGCGGGTTCTATATCCAATAACGTCGTCATCTGGGTACCTTGTGTGGGCAGAAGCGGTGTCTGTCGCTTTGCAAAACCGCGAATATAGGCGGGTGGTCGCGCCAAGGGAACGATTCTTTTGCTGTTTGCTAACTACGAATAGATATGAGGCTCCAGCGTATGTGCAGTGTGCGCAAGAAGCTATGTATTTGATAGCTATTTGTAAAAGCAGGCGCAGGGGAAAACCCGTGTCGAACCGCCTCTGGCGGCTCCCTACAATCTGCGCTCACTGTCACCATCCGCGGCTCGCGCAGCGCGGCGAACTTCAATTCAAATTTGGGAGATATTTCAATGGACCGTCGTTCCCTCATCAAACACACCGGCATCGCAGGCGTACTGGCTGCGGGCATAGCGCCTGCCGTGCATGCCCAGGCGGCGGTGCGCTGGCGTCTGGCGTCCAGCTTTCCCAAGCCGCTGGACACGATTTACGGCGGTGCCGAAGTGTTTGCCAACGCGGTCAAGGCCATGTCGGGCGGCAAGTTCGACATCTCGGTACATGCGGGTGGTGAATTGATGCCCCCGTTTGGCGTAGTGGATGGTGTACAGCAGGGTTCGGTGGAGATGTGCCATACCGTGCCGTACTACTACTATGGCAAGAACCCCGCTTTCGCCATCGGTGCGGCCATTCCCTTTGGCATGAATGCCCGCCAGATGAACGCCTGGATGATGCACGGCAATGGCCGCAAGCTGATGAACGAGTTCTATGCCAACTACAACATCCTGAGCTTTGCCGGTGGCAACACCGGCACACAAATGGGTGGCTGGTTCCGCAAGGAAGTCAAAACCGTCGCCGACCTGAAGGGCCTGAAGATGCGCCTGGGCGGTGGTTTGGTGGGTGAAGTGATGGCCAAGATGGGCGTGGTGCCGCAAAGCCTGCCCGGCGGCGAAATCTACCAGGCATTGGAAAAAGGCACCATCGACGCGGCCGAATGGGTGGGCCCCTACGACGACCAGAAGCTGGGTTTTGCCAAGGTGGCCCCCAACTACTACTACCCCGGCTGGTGGGAAGGTGGCCCCGAGGTGGACTTTTTCATCAACCGCAAAGCCTTTGACGCCTTGTCGCCCGAAAACAAAGCCATTGTCGAAGCCGCCACGGCCCTGGCCTCGGTAGACATGCTGGCCAAGTACGACGCTCTCAACCCCGAGGCGTTGAAGCAATTGCTGGGCTCCAAAATCAAGTTGCTGCCGTTCTCCAAAGAAATTCTGGACGCGTCTTTCAAGGCCTCACAAGAGGTCTACGCCGAGAACGATGCCAAGAGCCCGGAGTGGAAGAAGATTTTTGCCGACTTCCGCGCCTTCCAGCGCAACCAGGTGGCCTGGTTCCGCGTGGCCGAAGGCCGCTTTGACAGTTACATGCAAAGCATCAAGCTGTAGGAACACCCCCAGGCTGCGCTACGCTTCGCCTGGAATTAAAAAACCGCGCTGTCGCGCGGTTTTTTGCTTACAGACTCCGAAAGGCCTTGAGTTCTTTAACTATCTGTTCGAACTCCGCCACCAGCGCGGGCGATGCACCGTAGAACACCATGAACTTGCCCATCAGCGTGCGCACGTACAGGCGCGGCGCAATCAGCCAGTCCAGCCCGCGCACGCGGATAAGTTTGCCGTAGGCCAGGTCGTCGAAGGGCATGTGTTTGTCCCAGATCCAGCCTTGGTGCAGGCCCTCGGCGCTGATGCGGGTGCGGCTGCGCAGGATGTGCCACCAGGTCCAGCCCATCATGGCCAGCCCGGCCACGAACCAGACCACGCCGGTGGTGCGCGGGGTGGCCAGTGCGCCGCTGCTCAACAGCCGGGCCAGCCAGAAAGCACAGCCGCCGACGATGGCGCTGGCCAGCAGCTTGAACAGCGGCGAGAACGCCGCGTCTTCTACCGAACCGCCGGTGCGGGGCTGGAAGCGAAAAGGAGCGGGGCCCAAGGCTACGGCTTCGCGGCTTCGGGTTCGGATGCCGGGGCTGCAGGCGCATCGCTGAACGGGTTCTCGCCCGCGCTGTCGCTGGGCGTGGCCTGCAGGTCGCTGACCGGCACGTCGATCTGGATCTTCTCGGTGTCGATTTTTTCCTCGGTGGGCAAAAACACCGTGACGGTCTGCGGCACAAAAATGACGATCGCGACCAGGATCAATTGCATCAGCACCCAGGGAATGGCCCCCAGGTAGATGTCGCTGGATTTGACGGGTTTTTCAATCCGCTTGTCTTTGTACAAAGAGTCCGCAATGCCGCGCAGATAAAACAGCGCAAAGCCAAACGGCGGGTGCATGAAGCTGGTTTGCATGTTCACGCACAGCAACACGCCAAACCACACCAAGTCAATGCCCAGCTTGGCGGCCACCGGGCCCAGCATCGGCAAGATGATGAAGGCGATCTCGAAGAAGTCCAGGAAGAACGCCAGGAAGAAAATGAACACATTCACCACGATCAAGAAGCCGATCTGCCCACCGGGTAGGCCGGTCAGCAGATGCTCGACCCACTTGGCACCGTCCACGCCTTGGAACACCATGGAGAACACCCGTGCGCCGATCAATATGAACACCACCATGGCGGTCAGCCGCATGGTGCCCACCATGGCTTCCCAGATGAGGGCCAGCGTCAGCCGCCGGTGGATGGCTGCCAAGACCAGCGCCCCGACCACGCCCATGGCACCGGCTTCGGTGGGCGTGGCGATGGCGGTGTCGATGCCCGGCAGGCCGCCCATCGAGCCCAGCACGGCAAAAATCAAAATCGCCGACGGGATGATGCCGCGCAGGCACTTTGCCCACAGCTTGGCACCGCTGAGCGTGCGTGCCGTTTTGGGGATGCCGGGAATGTGGTCCGGCTTGAAGATACCCAGCATGAAGGTGTAGCCGGCAAATATCAGCACCTGCAGGATCGAGGGGCCCCAGGCACCGCGGTACATGTCGCCCACCGAACGGCCCAACTGGTCGGCCATCACAATCAGCACCAGCGAGGGCGGCACCAGCTGGGTGATGGTGCCCGAGGCGGCCAGCACGCCAGTGGCGTAGCGCATGTTGTAGCCGTAGCGGATCATCACCGGCAGCGAGATCATCGCCATGGCGATCACCTGGCCGGCCACCGTGCCGGTGATGGCACCCAGGATGAAGCCGACGATGATCACCGAATACCCCAGGCCGCCCTTGACCGTGCCAAACAACTGGCCCATCGAATCCAGCATATCTTCGGCCAGGCCGCATTTCTCCAGGATGGCACCCATGAAGGTGAAGAACGGAATCGCCAGCAACAGGTCGTTGGACAAAATGCCAAAGACGTTGATCGGCAGGTTCTCCATGAACACCGCTGGAAACCAGCCCATCTGGATGGCGAACAAGCCCGACGCCATGCCCAGCGCCGACAGCGAAAAGGCCACCGGAAAGCCGATCAACATGATCAGCACCAGCCCGCCGAACATCACCGGCGCGAAATTTTCCATCTGCATGTTGTGTCCCGAAAAGCGTTAAATCGTGGGGGCGGGCAGGTTCACTGCACCGGCTTTTCGTAGTGCATATCCATCTGGAATTTGCCTTGCAAATAGGCGATGCGCTTGATGACTTCAGACAGCCCTTGCAGAAACATCAGCGCAAAGCCCAGCGGCAGCAGCAGCATGGCGGGCCAGCGGATCAGTCCACCGGCGTTGTTGGACATTTCGCCCGAGCGGAACATGCCGATGAACAGCGGCCAGCTCAGCCAGGCAATCGCAGCCATCACCGGCAACAAAAAGACCACCAGGCCGAACAAATCCACATAGACCGGGCCGTTGCCCTTGAGCTTGCCGTAGAAGATGTCAACCCGCACATGCTCATTGAGCTTGAGCACAATGGGTGCGCCCAGCATCACCGTGGTGGCAAACAGGTACCACTGGATCTCGAGCCAGCCGTTGGAGCTGATGTCCAGCCCATAGCGCACAAAGGCATTGCCCGCCGATATCAGGGCTGCGGCCAAAACCGCCCAGGTAGCGAGTCGGCCCATTTGCGCGCTGATCCAATCCATGCCAAGCGCGAATTTGAGAAGTGCTGACACGGGTGTCTCCGGTAGTTTTATGGTTGGACGGCGCATTATCAGGATGGCGGCAAGCCTCCTATTCGGACGCTGCGGGGGCGTTCGATGCGCCCTGTGACCGCCGTTTTAGAGCCCATGATGATACCTTTGCAAGGCCCCCGATAGCGCAGGGACTTTGGAACTATTCTTGGTGAATAGGCACTTTTAGGATACGGTGATACCCCCATCGGCAACCCCATTGCCGCTATCTGGCAAACCAAAACCGATTGCCAACAAGGCCCACGACCCCTGCACCGCGCTGTGTACTAGGTGGCCCATCTCTGCTCTTCCACCCTGTTGGAGAGACCCATTAACCCCATCGCACCATAAGGAGCCAAGGCATGGATTTCAAAAAATCAAAAGCACTCACATTCGGCATGGAGCTGGAACTGCAACTCGTGGACGAAGCCACCGGGCAGCTCTCGCCCTGCAGCGCCGAGCTCTGGACCGAGCTGGAAGTGCTGCCCGAGCACGAGCGGTTTTCGCTGGAAGCCACGCTCTCCACCATGGAGGTCACCAGCTCAATCCACGAGGATGCCGATGCCCTGGAGGCGGAAACGCGTGAAAACGTGCTGACCCTGAAGAAAATCGCCCGCCGCCAAGGTGCCGATCTGCGCGGCGGCGGCACCCATATCCTGCAGTTCTGGAACGAGCGCGAATTCACCGAAACCGAGCGCGCCGCCGAACTGCAAGCCAAATACGGTTTTTTGCCCAAACGCTTTTCCACCTACGGCATGCACGTCCACATCGGCGTGCCCGGCAAGGAAGAAGCCATCCAGCTGGCGAATGTGCTGCAAAGCCTGTGCCCTCTATTTATCGCCCTGGCGGCCGCGTCGCCGTTCCAGCAAGGGGTGGACACCGGTTTTTGCGCCGCCCGGCCCCTGGAGCCCTTGGTCTACCCCTACGGTGGCCCGATGCCGCGGGTCACCAGTTGGGCCGAGTTCCAGACCATCGCCCAAGAGATATTTGATGCTGGCCTGGCCAAATCGCTCAAGGACATCTACTGGGACGTGCGCCCCAAGCCCGAGTTCGGCACCGTCGAAGTGCGGGTGTTTGACACGCCCTTGAGCGTGCGCAAGGCGGTTGCGCTGGCTGCCTTCACCCGGGCGTGCGCGGCCCTGGCTCTGCATGGGCAACTGGGTTATGCCCCGATCGCCATCCCCTACAACACCGAGCGCGTCAGCCGCTTCATGGCCTGCCGCGACGGCATGGACGCCCGGCTGTTCAACCCGGCGGTGTGCGAATGGATGCCCGCCCGGCAATGGCTGGCGATGCTGGTCGAGCGCATCGAAGCGCACCCCCCGTGCGATGCCGACATGCGCAAAATCCGCAGCCTGCACCAGCAGGCCGCAAACGCGCAAGACTGCGACACCATGCGCGAGACCTGGGACAACATCCTCAACGCCTCTCCCGGCATGGCGAACTGGCAGCCCGGCCCGCTGGAATACGCGGTGAATTCGCGCGAACACTGCGCGCGTCTGCTGGCATAGGCGTGTGGGGTGGAGGTTGGATTTCCCGCATCCCAGGCAATAATGGCATATGTCTATCCGCACACCGCATGTGCTGCCCCAGCACCTGGATTCGCCCACCATGCGCCGGGCGGGTCGCGACCTGCTGTCTCTAGCGCTGATGGATGCGCGCAACCATACCCTGCACCTGCTCGACCAGTTTGAGTCGGCCCCCACCTTGACCGCAGACGGTTTGCAGCCGCGCTGGCTGGCAGGCCATATCGGCTGGATGGCCGAGGCCTGGTTGGGCCGCAACACCCAGCGTGGGCGCGGCGCGGCTTGCCCGTTCCAGCCCACCCGCCTGGCGTCCATCGAGCCTGAGGCCGACCGATGGTGGAACCCCGAGCACCGAGACCGCAGCGCCCCCTCGGCCATGCCCGACTTGGCCACCACCAAAAACTTCCTGCTGCACACCCTGGAAAGCACGCTGGAGCTGCTGGAGAAAACCGCCGAAAACGACGACGCGCTGTATTTCTACCGCCTGGCCCTGTTCCACGAAGACCTGCGCAGCGAGCAGCTCATCACCCTGGCCCAGGTGCACGGCGTGCCCTTGCAACTGCCTTCGCCGGGAAGCCCGCAGCCGCGCGACCCGCTAGCCTTGCCTGCCTGCGAATGGCAGCTAGGCTCGCCACCCGGTGGCTTTGTGTTTGACAACGAAAAATGGGCCCACCCGGTGGCCGTACCCGCCTTTGAGATCGACGCGCAACCCGTTACCTGGGCCCAGTTTGTCGAGTTTGTGGATGACGGTGGCTACGACAACGCAGCCTGGTGGCTGCCTGAGGGCTGGACCTGGCTGCAAGCCCTGGCCGAAGGGGAGGGGCGGCGCGGCCCGCGCTATGTGGACCAGATCGGCGTGGCCAGCGGCGCGGTGCTGCAAACCCGCTTTGGCCAGCGCCTGCGTGTGCCCGGCACCCAGCCCGCCATGCATGTGAGCTGGTGGGAAGCCGATGCCTGGTGCCGCTGGGCCGGGCGGCGGCTGCCCAGCGAGGTGGAATGGGAGCGCGCTGCTATCGGTGCCGCAGGCCAAGGCTTTCGCTGGGGCGATGTGCACGAATGGACGGCCAACACCTTCCGCCCCTGGCCGGGCTTCAGCGCCGACCCGTGGATGGCCTATTCCGTTCCCTGGTTCGGCCAGGCCAAAGTGCTGCGCGGCGCGGCGTTTGCCACCCGTGCCCGCATGAAGCACCCCAAGTTCCGTGGCTTTGCCTTGCCCGGTGACGACGTACGCTTTGTGGGCTTTCGCTCATGTGCGATGTAATTGCTATATAAAAATAGCTGTTAGCGTAGATGGAACATGCGCTAGAAGCACTTTTTTTATAAATTTACTGCTTGCTGGCTGCTGCTGCCAGTTGGATTAGGATGGCTTCACCTTCATGCCCGCAACGCCCTTCACCATGACCGAACCCCGCCTGTGCTACGTCCCCTGCCCCGGTGCCGCCGCCAAAACCCATACCAACATTCCCGACCCCACCGGCCACCGCATGGCCTACTGGCAGTGGGGCGATCCGGCCAACCCCCACGTGGTGGTCTGCGTGCACGGCCTGACCCGCCAGGGCCGCGACTTCGACGTACTGGCCCGGTCACTCAGCCGCTTTGCCCGAGTGATCTGCCCCGACGTGGTGGGCCGCGGCCAGAGCGACTGGCTGCAAGATCCCCAGGCCTACCAGCTCCCCACCTACGCGGGCGACATGCTGGCGCTGCTGACCCAGGTGCACGGTGAAGCGCCTATTTCCACGCTGGACTGGCTGGGCACCAGCATGGGCGGGCTGATCGGCATGGCGCTGCTGGGCACGCCCGGCTTGCCGCTGCCCGTACCGGTGCGCCGCCTGGTGTTGAACGACATCGGCCCCACGCTGGACGTGGCCGCCTTGCAGCGCATCGGCAGCTACCTGGGCAAAACCGGGCGCTTTGACACCCTGCAGCAGGCCGCCGACGCGATGTGGGCGATCTCCAGCAGCTTCGGCCCGCACACGCCCGCCCAGTGGCTGGCTTTGTCGCAGCACATGGTGCGGCCCCTGGTGGCGGGTGAACCGGCGCTGACCCTGCACTACGACCCGGCACTGGCCGCCGCGTTTGGTAGCTTCACTGCCGAATCCGCTGCCGCAGGCGAGGCTGCGTTGTGGGCGCTGTACGACCAGATCACGGCGCACACGCTGCTGCTGCGCGGGGCTGAGTCGGATTTGCTGTCGGCGGCCACTGCGCAGGCCATGGCCCAGCGCGGCCCGAAAGCCCGGCTGGTGGAATTTGCAGGCGTAGGCCATGCGCCCACTTTTGTGGCGGACGACCAGGTCGCTGCGGTCGTCGATTTTTTACAGCCTTGAGAAAGTCCGCTGGATGAAAAGTTTGCAGACCGCGCAACCTGCCATGGCCATGCTGGAGGAGGGGCTACCCGGCGTGGTGGCGGTCACCGCCCAGACCCTGCCCGAGCAAGCCAACGCCCTGGCCCGTGCGCGTAATTTTGCCGAGCCGTTGATCGCCGACGAAGTGCTGGACACTGGCGAAAACACCCTGGCCCATGCCGATGCCGTGGCTGCCATCCTGCGCCTGGTGGGCGGCTCCGAGGCGATGCAGGCCGCCAGCTACCTGGTCCACGCCTGCGTGCACCTGAACAAGCCGCAAGAAGTCATTGCCAAGGCCTTCGGGGCCAACTTCGCTGCGCTCGCGGTAGAGACCACGCAATTGATGCGCGTGCAGCGCCTGTCGCGCGGGGCCGAAACCTCGGCCCACCTAGTAGACGACCCCTTGGTGCAGACCGAAAACGTACGCAAGATGCTGCTGGCCTTCTCGCGCGACCTGCGGGTGGTGATGCTGCGCCTGGCCTCGCGCCTGCAAACCCTGCGCTATTGCGCCGCCAGCAAAACCCCGGTGTCACCTGGCCTGGCGCGCGAGTCGCTGCAGGTTTTTGCGCCGCTGGCCAACCGCCTGGGCATTTGGCAGATCAAGTGGGAGATGGAAGACCTGTCTTTCCGCTTCACCGAGCCCGACACCTACAAACAGGTGGCCCGCCTGCTGGACGAGAAGCGGGTCGAGCGCGAAGCCAACATGGAGCATTTGCGCGCCAGCCTGGAGGCCGAGCTGACCAGCCAGGGCATCAAGGCGGTCGTGCAAGGGCGGCCCAAGCACATCTACAGCATCGTCAAAAAGATGCGTGGCAAGTCGCTGGGCTTTGACCAGTTGTTCGACATCCGCGCCCTGCGCGTAATCGTGCCCAGTGTGCCCGACTGCTATGCCGCCTTGGGCTGGGTGCATGCCCGGTTCGTACCCATGGCCGAAGAATTTGACGACTACATCGCCAAGCCCAAAGGCAACGGCTACCAGTCGCTGCACACCGTGGTGCAGCAAATGGTGGACGGCGTGGCCTGCCTGCCGATCGAGATCCAGATACGCACCCAGGCCATGCACGACCATGCCGAACACGGGGTGGCTGCCCATTGGGCTTACAAGGAGGCCGGTACCAAGGGCTACGCCGGAGTGTCGGCCAGTGGCGAGTACGACGCCAAGATCGCTGTGCTGCGCCAGTTGCTGGCCTGGGAGCGCGACCTGTCCGGTGCTGCGCCGCAAAGCGCTGACGTGCTGAGCGACCGCATCTACGTGCTGACCCCCGATGCCGCGGTGGTCGAGCTGCCTGCGGGCTCCACCGCCGTGGACTTTGCCTACAGCGTGCACACCAGCCTGGGCCACCGTTGCCGCGGTGCCAAGGTGGACGGCGTGCAGGTGCCGCTGAACACTCCTCTGCAAAACGGCCAGACAGTGGAAATTACCGCCGCCAAAGAGGGCGGGCCGTCGCGCGACTGGCTCAACACCGAGCTGGGCTACCTGGTCAGCCACCGCGCTCGGGCCAAAGCCCGCGCCTGGTTCAACGCCGCCGCCATGCACACCACGGTGGCGCGTGGCCGCGAGGCGGTGGAAAAGCTGTTGCAGCGCGAAGGCAAAACCGCCATCAAACTCGACGACTTGGCCGGCCGGCTAGGCTTTAAGTCGGCCGACGATCTGTTTGAGGTGGTGGGCAAGGACGAGTTCTCGCTGCGTACTATCGAAATTTTGCTGCGCCCGCCCGAGCCGGTGCTGGCGCCAGACGACTACCTGCTGCTCAAGAAAGCCCGTACGCCCGAGACTTCGCCCAAGGGCGGTGTGCTGGTGGTGGGCGTGGAGTCGCTCATGACGCAGCTGGCCAAGTGCTGCAAGCCCGCACCGCCAGATGCGATTGTGGGCTTCATCACCCGCGGCAAGGGTGTCAGCATCCACCGTGCCGATTGCAGTAATTTTCGTGAAATGTCGGTGCGCAATGGCGAGCGCGTGATCGAGGTGGAGTGGGGCAGCGGTAAAAAAGAAGGGGCATCTGTCTACCCGGTGGATGTGTCGGTGCAGGCCGCCGACCGCCAGGGCCTGCTGCGCGACATCTCCGAAGTCTTCACCAAAGAGAAGATGAACGTCATTGGTGTGCAAACCCAGTCGGTTAAAGGCACGGCCTGGATGACCTTCACCGTGGAAGTAGCCGATGCCGCCCGCCTGACCAAGGTGCTGGGCGTGGTGTCGGGCGTGGCCGGTGTGCGTTCGGCACGCAGGCGGTGATTGCGCTCAAAACCCATGCTATACTAGTGGTCTGCATTTAGCAGCTTTAGGCGCGTAGCTCAGCTGGTTAGAGCACCACCTTGACATGGTGGGGGTCGATGGTTCGAGTCCATTCGCGCCTACCAAATTCAAGCCCTGTACATCGGTGATGTACAGGGCTTTTGGTTTTGTGGCCGCTGTTTTTAGGGTAATCCTTGAAGCATTCTGCGCGGTGGTTTTTTAAAATATGCTGCAGTGCAGTAAAGTGCCTCCCACGCCGCCAGCAACGCCAACACCCTGAAAGACAGCAGTGCCCAGCCATTCTCCGAACAGCGCGCCGACCGCCCACCGCGTCATCAAGAAGTATCCCAACCGTCGCCTCTACGACACGGATACGTCGACCTACATCACCCTGGCCGAGGTCAAAAAGCTGGTGATAGAGCGCGAGCCTGTGCAGGTGATTGATGCCAAGACTGGCGACGACCTGACCCGTGCCATCCTGCTGCAAATCATTCTGGAAGAAGAGGCCGGTGGCGCTCCCATGTTTACCGAACAGGCACTGGCCAACATGATCCGCTTCTACGGTAACACCATGCAAAGTTTTCTGGGGCCGTACCTGGAAAAAAACGTGCAAACCTTTGTCGATCTGCAGTCCACCATGGGCGAGCGGGCCAAGGGCATGACACCCGAGGCCTGGGCGCAAATGCTGAAACTACAGTCGCCTGCTATGCAGGGCATGATGGGCACTTACGTCGAGCAGTCCAGAAACGTCTTTGTGCAAATGCAGGAGCAAATGCAAAAACAGACCGCCCAAATGCTGGGCAGCTTTGGCCTGAAACCCTGAAATAGGCGAGGGCGGCGACAATACAGGGATGATTGAAGCAATTTCCCCCTTAATTTCTCCCCTATTAGCCCCCAACAAAATACCCAAAGTCGGGTTCGTCAGCCTGGGCTGCCCAAAGGCTTTGACCGATTCCGAACTCATCCTTACCCAGCTCAGCGCCGAAGGCTACCAAACCTCCAAAACCTTTGAGGGTGCAGACCTGGTGATCGTCAACACCTGCGGTTTCATTGACGATGCCGTTAAGGAAAGCCTGGACACTATTGGCGAAGCGTTGGCCACCAATGGCCGCGTCATCGTCACCGGTTGCCTGGGTGCCAAAGCGGGCGACTCCGGTGGTAACTTGGTGCGGCAAATGCATCCCAGCGTGCTAGCTGTTACCGGTCCGCATGCCACCCAAGAGGTGATGGATGCCGTGCATGCCAACCTGCCCAAGCCGCATGACCCCTTTTTGGACCTGGTGCCCAACGCTTTTGGTACGGCGGGTATCAAGCTAACGCCCCGGCATTACGCTTACTTGAAGATCAGCGAAGGCTGTAACCACCGCTGCACCTTCTGCATCATCCCGTCGATGCGGGGCGATCTGGTGTCGCGCAATATTGGCGATGTGCTCAGCGATGCCAAGGCCTTGTTTGAAGGCGGCGTGAAAGAACTGCTGGTGATCAGCCAAGACACGTCTGCCTACGGCGTGGACGTGAAATACCGCACCGGTTTCTGGGACGGCAAACCTGTCAAGACCCGCATGCTGGAGCTGGTGCAAACCCTGGCCGATATCGCCGAGCCCTATGGTGCCTGGGTGCGTCTGCACTACGTCTATCCGTACCCAAGTGTGGATGAAATTATTCCTCTCATGGCTACGGGCCGCGTGCTGCCGTATCTGGATGTGCCCTTGCAGCACAGCCACCCCGACGTGCTCAAGCGCATGAAGCGCCCGGCCAGTGGCGAAAAAAACCTGGAACGCATCCAGCGCTGGCGCGAAGCCTGTCCGTCACTGGTCATCCGCAGCACCTTCATCGCTGGTTTTCCGGGCGAAACCGAAGAAGAATTTGCGCACCTGCTGGATTTCATGCGCGAAGCCCAGATTGACCGCGCGGGCTGCTTTGCCTACAGCCCGGTAGACGGGGCGGCCGCCAACGACATTCCCGGCATGTTGCCCTTCGAGGTGCGTGAAGAGCGCCGCGCCCGCTTCATGGCCGTGGCCGAAGAAGTGTCTGCCGCCAAGCTGCTCAAGCGCGTGGGTGCCACCATGCAGGTCTTGGTGGATTCCGCGCCCGGCATGGGTAAAAAGGGCGGTATTGGCCGCAGTTACGCCGACGCGCCCGAGATCGACGGCATCGTGCGCCTACTGCCACCCGAGAAAATCAGCAAAACCTTGAAGGTCGGTGAGTTCACCAAGGCCCGCATTGTCGGTACGCAAGGCCACGACCTGGTGGCGCTGCCGATCTAGACAAAGCCTGGCCTGCCCGATGCAAATTGGACGGGCCAAAAAATGGGCAAAAAAAAACCGCTAAGTTCTTAGCGGCTTTTTCTCGAGTGGATTGTGGTGCCCAGAACTGGACTCGAACCAGCACGCCTTGCAGCGCTGCGACCTGAACACAGTGCGTCTACCAATTTCGCCATCTGGGCCCACGAAACTCTAAAAACTCTTACGGTCTGCAATAGGTATTTTACAGATTTTTAACCAGAAAAAAACCGCTAATTGCCTAGCGGTTTTTATTCAAGATAAGGTGTGGTGCCCAGAACTGGACTCGAACCAGCACGCCTTGCAGCGCTGCGACCTGAACACAGTGCGTCTACCAATTTCGCCATCTGGGCCCACGAGTTAAAGTATAACATGGGCAAAACGGCGATTTTGAATGCTAAGCCGAAGGCTTGTGAAATCAACTGCTTTTTCTGAGCTACGCTACAGCTCTGCTACCCTTTGGGCACATTAGTAAAGAGAGAATGCTTATCAAAACGACCAGCCACACCAGCGGCCTGCTGGACGAGATCGAAGGCACCATCCAGGGTCACCGCGATGGACACGGGTTTGTACTGCGCGACGACGGCGAGTCTGACATCTATCTGCCTTCCAACGAAATGCGTGCTGTGCTGCACAAGGACCGGGTCAAGGTGAACATTGTGCGCAGCGACCGCAAAGGTCGCCCCGAAGGCCGGGTAGTGGAAATTGTTGAGCGCCCCCCGCAGCCCATCATCGGCCGCCTGCTGCAAGAAAGTGGTATCTGGCTGGTCGCCCCCGAAGACAAGCGCTACGGCCAGGACGTGCTGATTCCCAAAGCTGGCATCGGCAGCGCCAAAGCCGGGCAGGTGGTAGTGGTTGAGCTGACCGAGCCGCCCGCGCTGTTTGGCCAACCCGTGGGCCGCGTCAAGGAAGTGCTGGGCGAGGTGGACGACCCCGGTATGGAAATCGAAATTGCGGTGCGCAAATACGATGTGCCGCATATATTTTCCGATGCCTGCATCGCCCTGGCCCGCACCTTGCCTGACAAAGTGCGTCCCCAGGACAAAAAGAACCGCGTCGATCTGACCGACGTGCCCCTGGTCACCATCGACGGCGAAGATGCCCGCGACTTTGACGATGCCGTCTACTGCGAACCCGCCAAGGTCGGCCGTGGCAAGGGCTGGCGCCTGCTGGTGGCGATTGCCGACGTTAGCAACTATGTGGAAACCGGCTCGGCCATCGACGTGGATGCCTACGACCGGGCCACCAGCGTGTACTTTCCGCGCCGCGTGATTCCCATGCTGCCCGAGAAGCTGTCTAACGGTCTGTGCTCGCTGAATCCTGATGTGGAACGCCTGTGCATGGTCTGCGACATGCTGGTTACCGCCAAGGGCGATGTGCATGCCTACCAGTTTTACCCGGCGGTGATGTTCAGCCACGCACGCTTTACCTACACAGAAGTGGCGGCGATTCTGGGCAACACCCGCGGCCCGGAGGCCACGCGCCGCAAGGACCGCGTCACCGACCTGCTGAACTTGCAAGACGTCTACCACGCCCTGCTGGTGGCCCGTAAGGTGCGCGGTGCGGTGGATTTTGAAACTGTGGAGACGCAAATCGTCTGCGACGAAGGCGGCCGGATCGAAAAGATCGTGCCCCGCACCCGCAACGAGGCCCACAAGCTCATCGAAGAGGCCATGCTGGCCGCCAACGTGTGCAGCGCCGACTTCATCGCCCAGGGCAAGCACCCCGGTCTGTTCCGCGTGCACGAAGGCCCCACGCCCGAGAAGATCGAAATGCTGCGCAACTACCTGAAGGCCACCGGCGTGGGCATGTCGATCAGCGACGACCCGAAAACCGCCGAGTTCCAGGCCATTGCCAACGCCACCAAAGACCGGCCCGACGCGCAGCAAATCCACTCCATGCTGCTGCGCTCCATGCAGCAGGCGATCTACACGCCGATGAACGGCGGGCATTTCGGGCTGGCGTTTGATGCCTACACCCACTTCACCAGCCCGATCCGGCGCTACCCCGATCTGCTGGTGCACCGCGTCATCAAGGCCATCTTGGCGCACCGCAAGTACCAACTGCCCACCTTGCCGACCCCCGGCGAAGCGCATGCCAAGCTGGCCAAGCGCCTGAGCAAGGGCGCGGCCTCCAAGCTGCAAGGGAAGGTCGGCGAGCCCGACATGAAGATCAAGAAGGTCAGTCCCGAAACGCTGGCCTGGCAAGCTGCGGGTCTGCACTGCAGCGCCAACGAGCGCCGTGCCGACGAGGCCAGCCGCGACGTGGAAGCCTGGCTGAAGTGCAAGTACATGCGCGAGCACCTGGGCGAGGAGTTTGGTGGCACGGTCACTGCCGCGACTGGCTTCGGCATCTTCGTCACCTTGGACGCGATGTACGTCGAAGGCCTGGTGCACATCACCGAGCTGGGCGGCGAGTACTTCAAGTTCGACGAAGCCCGGCAAGAGCTGCGCGGCGAGCGCACGGGTATCCGCTACGCCATCGGCACCCGCGTGCAGGTCCAGGTCAGCCGCGTGGACCTGGATGGCCGCAAGATCGACTTCCGCCTGATCCGCGAAGGCGAAGAGCTGGTCAACCGCGCCATGAAAGACAAGGGCGTGCAGCGCGAAGGCGGTAACCGCTCTGGCGGTGATGCTCCTGTGCCCAAGCGCTCGGGCCGCAAAGCCGGAGTCGGTGCGCCCCGCGACCGCGACCACGCCGAGCGCGGCCCCATCCAGGCCAGCGCCGCCGCCAAAGCCCCGGGCAAGGCCCCTGCCAAGGGTGGTGCGGCCAAGAAGAAAACCCGCACCCGCCGCTAGAGGACACCAGGCCATGCAGAACCACCCCAAAGTCGCCATCGTCACCGGCGCAGGCAGCGGCATCGGTCGCGCGGTCGCCCTGGCGCTGTTGGCCGATGGCTACCGGGTCGCGCTGGCGGGCCGCCGGGCGGATCCTTTGCAAGCGGTGGTGCTGGAATCCGGGGCCGCAGAGCGTGCGCTGGCGGTGCCCACTGACGTGACCGATCCCGCTGCCGTACAGGCCTTGTTCGATGCGGCGGTGGCCGAGTTTGGCAGGGTCGATTTGCTGTTCAATAACGCGGGCACCGGCACGCCCGCTGTGCTGCTGGAGGACCTGGCTTTGGCCCAGTGGCAGAGCGTGGTGAACGTCAATTTCACTGGCATGTTTTTGTGCATCCAGCAGGCGTTTCGGGTGATGAAGGCGCAAAGCCCGCAGGGTGGCCGCATCATCAACAACGGTTCCATCTCCAGCAGCACACCGCGCCCCAACTCGATTGCCTACACGGCGACCAAGCATGGCGTGCGTGGCATGACCAAGGCCGCTGCACTCGATGGCCGCAAGTACAACATCGCGGTAGGCCAGATCGACATCGGCAACGCTGCCACTGACATGACCAAACGCATGACCACCGGCGTTTTGCAGCCCCATGGCGAGATGGTGGTCGAGCCGGTAATGGACGTGGCCATCGTCGGCAAGTCGGTGCTCTACATGGACAGCCTGCCGCTGGAGGCCAACGTGCTGTTCCACACGGTGATGGCCACCAAGATGCCCTTTGTAGGACGCGGCTAGGTCACGGTCAAAGCCGCGCCAGCGCGCTGGCTGTCAGCGGCTGGCCTGCTGGCCACTGGTCTGCCGCCAGCCCGTGCGCAAACACCGCGTCGCAGGCGGCCACCACCGCGTACTGGCCCATGGCCAGCCGGGCACCCACCATGCCGGCCAGCACATCCCCCGTTCCTGCTGTCGCCAGCCTTCCATTGCCCGTCGGGTTGATGCACGGCACCTGGCTGGGCGCGGCGATCACCGTGCCCGAACCCTTGAGCACCGCCACGCAGGCGAAACGGTCGGCCAGTTGCTGGGCAGCGCTGAGCCGGTTGGCCTGGATCTGGGCGGTGCTGCAGCCCAGCAGGCGCGCGGCTTCCAGCGGATGCGGGGTGAGTACCGTGGGCAGGCCCTGGGCGGCACGGGCGCGCAGCTGGGCCTGCAGGGCGGTGTCGGTGGCGATGGCGTTCAACGCGTCGGCATCCAGCACCAGCCGGGCCGCCTCGGCCAGCACCCGGGGCAGCAGGGCGCGCACCGCTTCGCCACCGCCACAGCCACACACGACCGCCAGCGCATGCAAGGCCAGGGCGCTGGGCGCGCGGAACATCAGCTCGGGCTGCTGCGGGTGTACACCCAGGCTGCCACCGTCCAGCAGGCCCACAAAGACCCGCCCGGCTCCGGTGTGCAGCGCGGCGCTGGCAGCCAGCAGAGCGGCACCGGCCATGCCCGGCGCGCCGCCGAGGATGGCCACGTCGCCGTAGCTGCCTTTGTGGCTAGCATGGGTACGGGAGGCGGGCACGGGCGTGCCTACCAATTGGGCCGTGGCGGCGGTGGACACGTTGCCCGCACTGATGCCCAAATCGTCCAGCCAGACCTGGCCTGCGTTGTCTCGGCCGTGGCCGGTGAACAGGCCGGGCTTGAGGCTGAGCAGGCATAGCGTAGTTTTGGCATAAATTATGCTGCTACCGCTTATTTCATCTGCACTGCTAGCTATGGATTGAATAGCAAAACTACCGGTGTCGGCCTGCAGCCCGGTGGGCAGGTCAATGGCCAGCGTGGGTGCGGGGCTGGCGTTCATGGCGGTGATCCACGCGGCCATGGTGCCTGCCGGGGCACGGCTGCTGCCGATGCCCAGGAGTGCGTCGATGCACAGGTCCTGGGCAGCCAGGCCGGTGGGTGGCACATCGGCAAAAGGCACGCCTGCGGCACGGGCGCGGGCCAGGGCGGCCAGGCTGTCGGCAGGCGCGCTGGCCTCCGTGCCCAGCCAGGTCACCACCACAGATTTACCGCGCAGATGCAGCTGGGTTGCGGCCTCCAGCCCGTCGCCGCCGTTGTTGCCGGGGCCGCAGGCGATCCAGATCGTGCGTGCATGCGGGGCCAGCGCCAGGGCCAGCCGGGCCACCGCCAGCCCGGCGCGCTGCATCAGGGTGTGGGGCGGCAGCGGGGCCATGGCGGCCTGCTCGATGCGGCGCGTGGCGGCGCTGTCGAACAGGGGGCGGGCGCGGTCAGGCGTGATGCGTTGCATGTCCTGATTGTCGGTGTTCAGTGCCGCAGGCGCTCCAGCCCCAGGCCTTCCATGTCTACTTCGGGCGCGCGGCAGGCCACCAGGTCGGCGGTGGCGCGGGCGCTGCCGCTGGCCAGGGCCCAGCCGTAGGCACCGTGGCCCAGGTTCAGCCACACGCCGGGCAGGCCGCTGGGGCCGACCAGCGGTGGTCCGTCGGGCAGCATGGGGCGGGCACCTTTCCAGATTTGCACATTGCTGGCCAGTTGGGCCGCGCCGGGGAACCAGTCGTACAGCACTTTGTAGAGGCGGGCGATGGCGGCCGGGTTTTTGGCATCGCCGCGGCTGCCGATCTCCATGCCGCCCGCCACGCGCACGCGTTGGCCCATGCGGGCGATGGAGATCTGGTACTGCTCATCCAGCACCGCGCTGACCGGTGCGTTCAAAGGTTCACGGATGTGGGCCGAGAGCGAATAGCCGACCACCGCCGCCAGTGGAATCTGCACGCCCAGCGGCTTGAGCAGGGCGGCCGAGGCCAGCCCGGCGCACACCACCACCGCGTCAAAGCGGCAAGGCGCGGTTTCATTTGCTATTGAAACCGTAGCTGCTGGTGCAGATTCTATATGCGTTACCGTGCGATTGAACTCAAATTGCACGCCCAACTGCTGGGCTGCCGCCTTGAGCTGCATGGTGAACTGGCGGCAGTTGCCCACGGCATCGCCAGGCAGGTGGATGGCGGCGGCCAGTGGGGTGTCGGTGTGCAGCGCCGGTTCGCGACGCCGGGCGGCGGGTGCGTCGATCTGCTGCCAGGCCACGCCCGCGTCGCGCAGCAGCTGCAGGCCGGGCTGCGCCTGGGCCAGCGCGCTGTCGGTGCGCAGCAGCAGCAGGCTGCCTTCGCTGCGGTCGTAGTCCAGGTGCAGGTGGTGGGTCAGGGATTGCAGGCGCTCTGTGCTGTAGGCGGCCAGGCGCTGCAACCGGGTGTGCTGGGCCAGGTAGGCGGCGGGCTGGCTGGCGCGCCGCCATTTCCACAGCCAGGCGAGTTCGCTGCCGGTCAGGCCCCAGCCCAACTGGAGCGAGGCGTTGCGGCTGAACAGGCCTCTGGCTATGGCGCCCAGCAGGCTGGGGGCCATCCAGGGGGTGATGGTTCCGGGAGCGAGCAGGCCCGCATTGGCAAAGCTGGCTTCTTCGGCGGCGGCGCTGCGGCGTTCAAAAACGGTCACTTGGTGGCCGTCGGCGGCCAGTTCATACGCGGTGCTGGTACCCACCACACCTGCGCCAATCACGGCGACTTTCATGCGGCACACGCTCGCATCTTCTCAAACAACATGGGAAACCTAAATTTATATAAAAAGTGCCGTTAGCGCATATAAAACCTGCGCTGTTAGCTATTAAAACTGTAGTGTAGCCTCGGCCTGTAAAGCCAGGTTCAAAATAGTGTCGTCGTGCAGGGCGGCGTGCCACAGCATCAGGCCCACGGGCAGCTCGTCTGCCACGTGGCAAGGCAGGGAGATGGCGCAGCCGTCCAGCATGTTCACCACGCCAGGGTTGCGCAGCAGCAGGCCGTTGGTGTGGAAGAAGGCATCGTCGCGCTCCACGCCGGGTGCCATGTGGGCGATGGGCGGGGCGACGATGGGCACGGTGGGCGACAGCACCGCATCGAAACCCTGCAGCACGGCTTGCATTTTGGCGATCCAGGCACTGCGCGAGGCAACCAGCTCGGCGTATTCAAAGGCGCGCATTTGCGCACCCCGCTCAATGCGGGCCAGCACGCGCGGGTCGTAGGCGGCGCGGACATGGCCGCCGCGTGCCAGCAGCGGACGGTGCCAGATGTAGGCCTCTACCGCCGCAAAGCCGCCGGTGGCCTGGATGGCGTTGAGCTCGCGCACCTCGTCCAACGGAATCTCCACCAGCGTGGCCCCGGCATCGCGCAGGCGCTGCAGGGCGCGCTCGAACGCATGGGCCACCGTGTGGTCCAGGTTGTCCAAAAAGACGCTGCGTGCCACGGCCAGCCGGTAGCTGGACAGCGGGGCCGCGCTAAGCACCACTTTGCGCTGGGCCAGGATTTCGTGTGCCAGCACCGCGTCACGCACCGTGCGGGTCAGGGCGCAGACCGTGTCCAGCGTGCTGGACAGCGGCACCGCACCGGCGGTGGGCACCAGGCGGGCGGTGTTTTTGAAGCCGACGATGCCGTTCAGTGCGGCCGGGATGCGGATCGAGCCGCCGGTGTCCGAGCCCAGCCCGATGAAGGCCGCCCCGGCGGCCACCGACACCGCTGCGCCGGACGACGAACCGCCAGGCACGCGCGGCAACGGCCCAACCATGCGGGCCCCGGCGGCCTGGTCGTAGCGGCCATCCCAGGCGGCGGGTGTGCCGAAATGCGGGTTCACGCCCACGCCCGAGAAAGCGAACTCCGTCATGTTGGTGCGGCCCAACAGGCTGGCACCTGCCACGCGCAGCCGGGCCACGGCCGGGCTGTCGGCCAGCGCGGCTACGTGCCCAGCCATGGCTGTGGAGCCCGCGGTGCTGATGTCACCGGCCACGTCGAACATGTCCTTGACCGACACCGCCAGCCCACCCAGGGGGCTGTTGGCCATACCCGCCTGCTCCGCGTGGGCCTGCGCCGTATCGAAGCGGGTTTGCAAAAAAACATGGCGGCAGGCGGGCGACTGGGCTATGGCAACCGACTGGGCCATCTGCGCCGCCGAAGTGGTGCGCCCGGACTGCAGAGAATGGAGGGTGGAGGTGAGGTCTGGGCGCATGCGGAGAATCTGCTGTAGATAGGGAGTGTGCTAGACTCCTTGGGTTTTGCTGATCGGTCAAACCTGCTTTGGCTGTTTTGGTAGAACAAATCGCAAACCAGTCCATCAAGGTGTTGCCCTGTGAGATTTTGTCAATGTTGACAATTTTTACAGTGGCAAATCGGACTGGATTTTAGACGCAACCTTAAGGAAAATACCATGTCCGTCAACATGCGCGAAATGCTCGAAGCCGGTGTCCATTTTGGCCACCAAACCCGTTTCTGGAACCCCAAGATGGCCCCGTTCATCTTCGGTCACCGTAACAAGATCCACATCATCAACCTGGAAAAATCGCTGCCGATGTTCCAGGAAGCGACCAAGTTTGCCAAGCAGCTGACCGCCAACCGTGGCACCATTTTGATGGTCGGCACCAAGCGCCAAGCCCGCGAAATCGTCGCCGGTGAAGCAGCCCGTGCAGGCGTGCCTTTCGTTGATCAGCGCTGGCTCGGCGGTATGCTGACCAACTTCAAAACCGTCAAGACCTCGATCAAGCGCTTGAAGGACATGAAGATCCAGCAAGAAGCCGGTCTGGACGCGATGAGCAAGAAAGAGCAGCTGATGTTCGCCCGCGAAATGCTGAAGCTGGAAAAAGACATCGGTGGCATCCAGGATATGGTCACCTTGCCTGACGCGATCTTCGTGATCGACGTGGGTTTCCACAAGATCGCCATCCTCGAAGCCCGCAAATTAGGCATCCCTCTCATCGGCGTGGTGGATACCAACCACTCCCCAGAGGGCATCGACTACGTGATCCCAGGCAATGACGACTCCTCCAAGGCTGTTGCTCTGTACGCCCGTGGCATCGCCGACGCGATCATCGAAGGCCGCAACAGCGCTGGCAACGACGTGGTCAAGGCCGTGGCAGCTGCTGAAAGCGCTGACGAATTCGTGGAAGTGAACGAGGCTGCTGCAGCCTAAGCGTTCCCCATGGCGCGGCGGTCCGCTGCGATCAAAGAGGGGCGCAAGCCCCCTTTTTTTTAACCAATTTTGTTTTGAAGACGGAGAAATATATGGCTGCAATTACCGCAAGCATGGTCGCTGAACTGCGTGGCAAAACCGATGCCCCCATGATGGAATGCAAAAAGGCATTGACCGAAGCCGAAGGCGACATGGGCAAGGCCGAAGAGCTGCTGCGCGTCAAGCTGGGTAGCAAGGCGGGCAAGGCCGCTTCGCGCATCACCGCCGAAGGCGTGGTCACCAGCTACTTTGATGGAACCACTGGCGCTTTGCTAGAAGTCAACTGCGAAACCGACTTCGTGACCAAGAACGACAGCTTCCTGGCACTGGCCCAGGGCGCGGTCGAACTGATCGCCAAAAACAACCCTGCCGACGTGGCCGCCCTGAGCGCCCTGGCTTACGCCCAGGACGGTTTCGGCCCCACCCTGGAAGACGTGCGCAAGGGCCTGATCGGCAAGATCGGCGAAAACATGACTTTCCGCCGCTTCAAGCAGTTCAGCACCGGTGCCAAGCTGGCCGGTTACCTGCATGGCACGCGCATCGGCGTGGTGGTTGAATTTGAAGGCGACGACGTGGCTGCCAAAGACGTGGCTATGCACATTGCCGCCATGAAGCCCGTGGCTTTGTCCAGCGCCGACGTGCCTGCCGACCTGATCGCCAAAGAGCGCTCGGTGGCAACCGCCAAGGCCGCAGAAGACGCTTCGGTGGCTGTGGCTGCTGGCAAGCCGGTCCAGTCCGATGAAATCGTTGCCAAGCGTATCGAAGGCGGCGTACAAAAGTACCTGAAGGAAGTCTCGCTGTTCAACCAGTCTTTCGTCAAGAACGACAAGCAAACGGTGGAGCAAATGCTCAAGGCCACTGGCACCACCGTGAAGGCATTTACCATGTTTGTGGTGGGTGAAGGCATTGAGAAGAAGGTCGACGACTTCGCAGCCGAAGTGGCCGCCCAAGTGGCTGCTGCCAAGGCAGCGGCCTAACTTTTCTGACGCAATACTGACCTATTTTGCCCCTACCATTACCTACTTTTCCACCATTACGAGGACCTCTCCCATGACCCAAGCCCAACCAGCCTACAAGCGTATTTTGCTCAAGCTGTCGGGGGAGGCGCTGATGGGCGACGACCAGTTCGGCATCAACCGCGACACCATCGTGCGCATGGTCGAAGAGGTTGCCGAAATCACCCGTTTGGGCGTGCAGGTGGCGGTGGTGATCGGTGGCGGCAATATTTTCCGCGGTGTGGCGGGCGGCTCGGTCGGTATGGACCGTGCCACCGCCGACTACATGGGCATGCTGGCCACGGTGATGAATGCGTTGGCGCTGGCCGATGCCATGAACAAGGCCGGTCTGACCGCCCGCGTCATGTCGGCCATCGCCATCGACCAGGTGGTTGAACCCTATGTGCGCCCCAAGGCCCTGCAGTATCTGGAAGAGGGCAAGGTAGTGGTGTTTGCGGCCGGTACCGGCAACCCGTTTTTCACCACCGACACGGCTGCGGCCCTGCGCGGTGCCGAAATCGGTGCTGAAATCGTGCTCAAGGCCACCAAGGTCGATGGTGTCTACACCGCCGACCCCAAGAAAGACCCCAGCGCGACGCGTTACACCACGCTGACTTTTGACCAGGCGATGTCGCAAAATCTGGGCATCATGGACGCCACCGCCTTTGCGTTGTGCCGCGACCAGAAACTGCCGATCAAGGTGTTCTCGATCTTCAAACACGGCGCGTTGAAACGTGTGGTGATGGGTGAAGACGAAGGTACCTTGGTCCACGCCTAATTCAGACCTTGGACTACTGAGGAGCATCACAATGACTATTGCCGACGTTAAAACCAATTTGCAAGCCCGGATGGACCAGTCCATCGTGGCGTTCAAGAATAATCTGTCCAAAATCCGCACCGGCCGTGCCAATCCTGGTCTGCTGGACACCGTGCACGTGGACTACTACGGCTCCATGGTGCCGATCAGCCAGGTGGCCAATGTGTCGCTGATCGACTCGCGCACCATTGGCGTGCAGCCCTGGGAAAAGAACATGGCGGCCAAGGTGGAGAAAGCCATCCGCGACAGCCATTTGGGCCTGAACCCCGCGTCCATGGGCGACCTGATCCGCGTGCCCATGCCTGCCATGAGCGAAGAGCGCCGCAAGGAGCTCACCAAGCTGGCCCGTACTGAAGGCGAAAGCGCCAAGATTATCGTGCGCAACGTGCGCCGCGATGCCAACGAAGCCATCAAAAAGCTGGTGAAAGATAAACTGGCCTCGGAAGACGACCAAAAGCGCGCCGAAGCCGACGTACAAAAATTGACCGACCGCTACATTGCCGAAGTCGATCAGTTGGTCGTAGCGAAAGAAGCCGACATCATGGCGGTTTAGATGGCAAACCCCCACGCTACAGCGCAAGCGCTTTTCGCCAACCCCCTTGCAGGGGGCAACACCAGCAACCCGGCTAAGCCGGTTCTGCGGTGTTCTTGAATCGGCTGCGTCCTTGATGTCCGCTCTTGCTGCCCGCGTTCCCCACCATATCGCCATCGTCATGGACGGCAATGGCCGCTGGGCGAACCGGCGCTTCATGCCGCGCCTGGCCGGGCACCACCAAGGCGTGGATGCGTTGCGCCGCTGCGTACAGGCCTGCCTGGACCGGGATGTGGGCGTGCTGACCGTGTTTGCGTTCTCGTCCGAAAACTGGGACCGGCCGGCCGAAGAAGTCTCGGGCCTGATGTCTTTGATGGTCAGCGTGCTGGCCAAAGAGGTGGTGAAGCTCAAGGCCAACGGTGCGCAGCTGCACTTCGTGGGCAATCTTTCGGCCCTGTCCGACAAGGTGCGCAACGGCCTGCTCGAAGCCGAAAAAGAAACCGCTGGCAACCGCAAGCTGGTGCTCAACATCTGCTTCAACTACGGTGGCCGCTGGGACATTGCCCAGGCCGCCCAAAAGCTGGCTGCGGCGGGTGAACCCATCACCGAAAAGAGCATGGACCGCGCCATGGCCCTGGCCCATTCGCCCGACCCAGACCTGCTGATCCGCACCGGCGGCGAGTTCCGCATCAGCAACTTCCTGCTCTGGCAGGCGGCCTATTCCGAGCTGGTGTTCAGCGATAAACTCTGGCCCGATTTTGACGAAGCTGCGCTGGACGAGGCGATTGCCGTCTACAACAGCCGCGAGCGCCGATTTGGCAAAACCTCGGCGCAGGTGGCTGCCGCTCCGTCTACCTGAGTCCTCTCTATGCTGCTGCAACGCGTTATCACGGCCCTGGTTTTGCTGGCCTTTCTGTTGCCTGCGTTGTTCTATCCGGCTCCCGAACCCCTGTGCCTGCTGGCCATCATCGCGATTGCCGCCGCCACCTGGGAGTGGGGCCGCATGAACGGCATGTCGCAACCCAAGTCATTGGCGCTGGCCATGGCCATGGTGTTTGCCTGCCTGCTGTCGTGGATCATGGGCCTGCTGACGGCCCATACGCCCACGCTGTGGACCGTTACGGGCGCGGCCTGGGTGCTGGTCGGGGGCTGGCTGCTGCGCAACGGCGTGCGCGGCTGGGCGAACATCGACAAGGTGGTGCGCGGCATCGTCGGCTTTGCCGCCCTGTGGCTGGCGTGGTTGGCGATCTGCCAAGCGCGGGTGATTGGCACCAATTTTTTGCTGTCGGTGCTGCTGCTGGTCTGGGTCGCCGATATCGGTGCCTACTTTGCGGGCCGGGCTTTCGGCACGAAATTCTTTAAAAACAAACTTGCTCCCGCCATCAGCCCCGGCAAAAGCTGGGAAGGCGTGTGCGGTGGCATGCTGGGGGTCTTGGTGCTGGCGGGTGTGTGGGTCTGGGCCGACAACGCCTGGGCATCGCCCGTGGCCAGCCTGTACACCCGGTTGGCGCACCAGAGCGGTGTATTGCTGGTGGTGGCCGCACTGTTCATGGCGGCCATGAGCGTGGTGGGGGACTTGGTTGAGTCGCTCATCAAGCGCAGTGCCGGGGTCAAGGACAGCAGCGGCCTGCTGCCCGGCCACGGTGGTGTGCTGGACCGGGTGGATGCGCTCTTGCCCACGCTGCCGTTGGCGATGATGCTGGTTTCGCTGGTGGGTTAGGTTTCAGGCATGCAACAAAAATTGACGATTTTGGGTTCCACCGGCTCGGTGGGCACCAACACTTTGGACGTGGTGTCCCGTCACCCCGACCGGTATGCGGTGTTCGCCCTCACCGCCGCCACCCAGGTGGACCTGATGCTGCAGCAGTGCGCGCAGTTCAAACCCCGTTTCGCCGTGATGGCCAGTGCCCCGCATGCCGTGCTGCTGGCCGAAAAAATTAAACAAAATAGCCTTCTAACGCAGGTTTTGTCTACGCATGATGCTATTGAAATAGTAGCATCACATCCCGAGGTCGATGTGGTCATGGCGGCCATCGTCGGCGCGGCGGGCCTGGCCCCGTGCCTGGCGGCAGCCCATGCGGGGAAGCGCTTGTTGCTGGCGAACAAAGAGGCGCTGGTGGTGGGTGGCGATGTGTTTCTGGCTGCTGTGAAGCAGGGCGGGGCCTTGTTGCTGCCTATCGACAGCGAACATTCGGCGGTGTTCCAGTCGCTGCCCGAAGATCCGGCGGTGTGGCCGCGGCGCATCGAGAAAATCATGCTGACCTCGTCCGGCGGCCCGTTTCGCACGCGCGACCCGGCCACCCTGCGCGACGTGACCCCCGAGCAGGCCTGCACCCACCCCAATTTCGCCATGGGCCGTAAGATTTCGGTGGATTCGGCCACCATGATGAACAAGGCGCTGGAGGTGATCGAGGCCAAATACCTGTTTGGCGTGGCCCCCGAGCAGATTGAGGTGGTGATCCATCCGCAGCAAATCATCCATTCCATGGTGCAGTTCCACGACGCATCGGTGATGGCCCAGCTGGGCACGCCGGATATGCGGGTGCCGATTGCCTATGGCCTGTCCTGGCCCGAGCGCATTGAAAGCGGCACGGCGCGGCTGGACTTTTCCCACATGGCGGCCATGACCTTCGAGGTGCCTGATTTCCAGCGTTTTCCCTGCCTGCCACTGGCCTGGGAGAGCCTGCGCGCCCCATCGGGCACCTGTGCTGTGCTGAATGCGGCCAACGAGGTGGCGGTGGCCGCCTTTTTGGACCGGCGAATCCGCTTTGACCAGATCCATGCGATCCATCTTGCAACTTTAGAGGCGGTCAGCCCCTCCAAGCCGCAGACGCTGGAGGATTTGCTGGCGTTGGACGCCCAATCCCGCGCCGTTGCGCAGCAGGCGCTGTCCCGTCTGTAGATTCGCCACTAAGGATTTTTATGCTGACCATCGTTGCTTTTATCGTTGCGCTGGCCTTGTTGATTGCGGTGCACGAGTACGGCCATTACCGGGTTGCCGTGGCCTGTGGGGTCAAGGTACTGAAGTTCTCCATCGGCTTTGGCCAGACCGTGCTGCGCTGGCAACCCAAGGGCTCGCCGACCGAATTTGTCATCAGTGCCTTTCCGTTGGGCGGCTTTGTGAAGATGCTGGACGAGCGCGAAGCGCCGGTGGCGGCCGAAGAGCGGCATCTGGCCTTCAACACCCAGTCGCTGCCCAAGCGTGCGGCCATCGTGGCAGCTGGTCCGGCGGCAAATCTGTTGCTGGCGGTACTGCTGTACGCGCTGGTCAACTGGAGCGGGGTGCAGGAGCCCAAGGCGGTTCTGGCCAGCCCCACCATCGGCTCGGTGGCTGAAAAAGCCGGTATCCGGGGCGGTGAAACCGTCACCCGTGCGGGCTGGGACGGTGAAGATTTGGAAGATCTGGCCTCGTTTGACGCGCTGCGCTGGTTGCTCACCCGCGGTGCGCTAGACAGCCGTGATGTGCGGCTGGAGTTAGCCACGTCTGACCAAGGTGCCCGGCGCGAGGTGGTGATGGCGCTGGCTCCGCTGCACGCCCAGGATGCCGATGCCCAGTTGTTCCGCACCATCGGTGTGCTTGGCCCCTGGACCCGCCCGGTACTGGGTGAGGTGATGGCCGACGGCGCGGGTGCCCGCGCGGGCCTGGCCAGTGGCGACCTGGTACTGCGGGTGGGTAACACGCCGATTGTGGACGGCCAGCAGTTGCGCGACACCATCCGCAGCTCTTTGTCCGGCGGGCAGGCGCTGGCGCAGGTCTGGCAGATTGACCGGGCGGGTCAGCGGCTGGATCTGAGTGTCACCCCCGACGTGAAGCCCGACGGTCTGCAGTCGATTGGCCGGATCAGTGCCTATGTGGGCGCGCCGCCCGAGATGCTGACCATCCGCTACGGTGTATTCGACGGCCTGTGGCGCGGCGTGGAGCGCACCTGGGAGGTGTCGGGCCTGACCCTGCGCATGATGGGCCGCATGCTGGTGGGCGAGGCCTCCATCAAGAATTTGAGCGGTCCCTTGTCGGTAGCCGAATACGCGGGCAAGTCGGCCAGCCTGGGCTTTACCCAGTACCTGGTATTTTTGGCCCTGATTAGCGTTAGCCTCGGTGTACTGAACCTCCTGCCCATCCCGATTTTGGACGGTGGGCACCTGTTGTATTATCTTTGGGAGGCTGTCACAGGCAAACGCGTATCCGACGCTTGGATGGAACGCTTGCAGCGCGGAGGCGGTGCAGTGCTGTTGTTGATGATGTCCATTGCACTGTTTAACGATGTCAACCGCCTGTTTGGCTAATATTTACCTGACTGCCCGCCTGGTGCGGCATCAGATTTACCACATTCCATGAAAAATCACTTTAATAGCTTTCGCCTGCGGACCTTGTCGGCTGCTGTGGCGCTGGTAATGGCTGCCAATACGGCCTGGGCCGTTACCCCTTTTGCCGTGCGCGACATCCGCATCGAAGGTTTGCAACGCGTTGAGCCGGGCACCATTTTTGCGTCTTTGCCGTTCCGGGTGGGCGACACCTACAACGATGACCAGGGCTCGGCGGCCATCCGCACCCTGTTCGCGCTGGGTCTGTTCAAGGACGTGCGTCTGGAAGTCAGTGGCGACGTGCTGGTGGTGGTGGTCGAAGAGCGACCCACGATTGCCGATGTCGAGTTTGTCGGCTCCAAGGAGTTTGACAAGGACGCCCTGAAAAAATCCATGCGTGACGTGGGTTTGACCGATGGCCGTCCATTCGACAAAGCCCTGGCCGACCGTGCCGAGCAGGAACTCAAGCGCCAGTACATCAACAAGAGCCTGTATGCCGCCGAAGTGGTCACCACCGTGACCCCGGTGGAGCGCAACCGCGTCAATCTGACCTTCACCATCACCGAAGGCGAGCCTGCGAAGATCAAGGACATCCACATCGTGGGTGCCAAGGCCTTCAGCGAATCCACGTTGCGCAACCAGTTCGAGCTGGATACGGGTGGCTGGCTCAGCTGGTACACCAAGTCAGACCGCTACACCCGCGCCAAGCTGAACGCCGATATCGAAACCCTGCGCTCCTATTACCTGTCGCGGGGTTACCTGGAATTCAAGGTGGACTCCACCCAGGTGGCGATTTCGCCCGACAAGCAAAGCATGTCGATTACCGTCAACGTGACCGAAGGCGAGCGTTTTGTGGTGTCGGCGGTGCGACTGGAAGGCAATTACCTGGGCAAAGACGACGAATTCAAGTCGCTGGTCAGTATCAAGCCCGGCGAGGCCTACAACGCCGACCTGGTGGCCAAGACCACCAAGGCCTTCAAGGACAACTTCGGCAGTTTCGGCTTCGCGTTTGCCCAGGTCGAGGCCAAGCCTGAAATCGACCGCACCACCAACCGTGTGGCCCTGGTAATGCAGTCCGAGCCCTCGCGCCGCGCCTATGTGCGCAAGGTCAATGTGGCTGGCAACAGCCGTACCCGAGACGAAGTCATTCGCCGCGAATTCCGCCAGTTGGAATCGTCGTGGTACGACGGCGACAAGATCAAGCTGTCGCGTGATCGGGTAGACCGTTTGGGCTTCTTCAAGGAAGTCAATGTGGAGACGCAAGACGTGGCCGGTTCGCCCGACCAGGTGGACGTGCAGGTCAATGTCGAAGAGAAATCCAGTGGCAGTATCCAGCTGGGGGCCGGTTTCTCTAGTGCCGACAAACTTTCGTTGTCTTTCGCTGTCAAGCAGGAAAACGCTTTCGGCTCGGGTAACTACCTGGGTCTGGAAGTCAACACCAGCAAGTACAACCAAGTGGTGGTGCTTAGCACGGTAGACCCCTATTTCACCGACAGTGGCATTTCCCGCTCCATCGACCTCTTCCACCGCGCCACCAAGCCTTATAACGACCAGGGCGGCAACTACGAGCTGGTTACCCAGGGTGCCGGTCTGCGCTTTGGCGTGCCGTTCAGCGAGCTGGATACGGTGTATTTCGGTGGAAGCCTGGAGCGCACCACCATCAAGCCGGGGACTAACATCCCGGCCGCTTACCTGGCCTACGCCGAAGAGTTTGGCTACACCAGCCTGGCGATTCCGCTGACTATCGGCTGGTCCCGCGATGACCGCGACAGTACCCTGGCCCCCAGCACGGGTGTCTACCAGCGCCTCAATACCGAAGCCGGTCTGTTCGGCGATGCGCATTACCTGCGCGCCAATTACCAGTACCAACAGTACGTGCCCCTGACCAAGCAGTTCACCCTGGCCTTCAATGGCGAGGTGGGTTATGGCAAGGGCCTGGGCGGTCGGCCTTTCCCGGTGTTCAAGAACTTTTACGGTGGCGGTTTGGGTTCGGTGCGTGGCTTTGAGCAAGGCACCCTCGGCCCACGCGACGTGACCGGATCGGTGATTGGTGGCCCCAAGAAATTCACCCTGAACACCGAAATCCAGTCGCCGTTCCCCGGTGCTGGCAACGACCGTACCCTGCGCCTGTTTGCCTTTGGCGACGTGGGGAATGTGTATGGCGAAAACGATCCGATTCGTTTCGGCGAAATGCGGGCTTCGGCCGGCGTGGGTTTGAGCTGGATTTCTCCGGTAGGCCCTTTGCGTTTGGCCTATGCCAAGCCGATTCGCAAGTTTGCTGGCGATAGAATCCAATCCTTGCAATTCCAAATAGGTACGTCTTTCTAATGAAGAACTTTTTACGCCAATGCGGATCTGGCATTTTGTTCGGGGCTGTACTGCTGTCTGCCCATGCACAGGCGGACGAGTTCCGCGTCGGATTCGTCAATACCGACCGTATCTTCCGCGAGTCTGCTGCTGCCAAGACGGCCCAGGCCAAGCTGGAGCAAGAATTCGCCAAGCGTGAAAAAGAACTCAGCGATGCCGGCGTGGTCCTGAAAACCGCTTCGGACAAGTTCGAACGTGAAGCCTCCACCCTGGCGGAAAGCCAGCGCACCTCGCGCCAAAAAGTGCTGGTAGACCAGGACCGCGACTTCCAGCGCAAGCGCCGTGAATTCCAGGAAGACCTGAATTCCCGCAAGAACGAAGAGCTGCAGCAAGTGCTGGAAAAGGCCAACAAAGTCATCAAGCAAGTGGCTGAAACTGAAAAGTACGATGCTGTGCTGCAAGAAGCCGTCTACATCAATCCCAAGTACGACATCACCGACAAGGTCATCAAGGCCTTGAACGCCGCTCCCGCCAAGTAATTTTTTGAGAGGGGTTCCAGCATGGCGCTGCGTCTAGGCGCGATAGTGGAAGCCCTGGGGGGCGTGTTGCATGGAGATGCGGAGCTGTCGGTTGACGGCATCGCCCCGCTGGAGTCTGCGGGTCCATCGCAACTGGCTTTCCTCAGTAATCCCAAATACCAGCAGCAACTGGCCCATTCCGAGGCCGGTTGCGTGATTGTGGGTCCGGCCCAGGCCGATTTAGCCCTGGCCCGCGGTGTCTGCATCGTGGCCGATGCGCCGTACCTGTATTTCGCCAAAGTCACCCAGCTCTGGAAACGCCAACGGCCCGTACCTACCGGTCCTGCAGTGCATGCTAGTGCGGTCATTGACCCCAGTGCCCAGATCCATCCCACCGCCTGTATCGGCCCGTTGTGCGTGGTGGAGCGCGGCGCCCGCATTGGTGCCGACACGGTGCTCAAGTCACGCGTCACGGTGGGAGAGGATTGCATTATTGGCGCGCGTTGCCTGCTGCATGCGGGCGTGGTGATCGGTGCCGACGGTTTCGGCTTTGCACCCAACGCCGGGGCCTGGGAAAAGATCGAGCAGCTCGGCGCGGTGCGCATCGGCAACGATGTGGAAATTGGTGCCAATACCTGTATCGACCGGGGCGCGCTGCTGGATACCGTGATCTCCGATGGCGTGAAGCTCGACAACCTGATCCAGATCGGCCACAACGTCTTCGTGGGTGCCCACACTGCCATGGCGGGCTGTGTCGGCGTGGCGGGCAGCGCCCACATTGGCGCGCACTGCACCGTGGGAGGTGGCGCGATTGTGCTGGGGCATTTGACCCTGGCCGATGGTGTCAACATCTCGGCGGGCACCGTGGCCACCCGCTCCATCACCCAGCCTGGCCACTACACCGGCCTGTTCCCGATTGACGACAACGCCAAGTGGGAAAAAAATGCCGCTTCCCTCAAGCAGTTGCACAGCCTGCGCGACCGCCTCAAGGCTGTCGAGAAAACTTTAGAACAACTCCAACAGAGCCCCGAAAAACCATGATGGACATCCACCAAATTCTCAAGCAACTGCCGCACCGCTATCCCTTCCTGATGGTGGACCGGGTGCTGAGCATCGAAAAATCCAAGTCCATTCGGGCGTTCAAGAACGTCACCATCAACGAGCCGTTTTTTGAAGGCCACTTCCCGCGCCGCCCGGTCATGCCCGGCGTGTTGATGCTGGAAGCTCTGGCCCAGGCCGCCGCCCTGCTGGCTTTTGACGCCCTGGGCAAATCGCCCGATGACGATACCGTGTACTACTTTGCCGCCATCGACAACGCCCGTTTCAAGCGCCCGGTCGAACCCGGCGACCAACTGATGCTTGACGTGGAACTGGTGCGCATGAAGTCCGGCATCTTCAAGTTCAAGGGCAAGGGCACCGTGGGCGACGAGCTGGCGGTCGAGGCCGAGTTGACCTGCGCCATGCGCACCATCGCCTGAGTGCTGCGCGCGTGACCACCATCCACGCCACCGCCCTGGTTGATCCGTCAGCGCAGCTGGACGGCTCGGTCAGCATCGGCCCCTACACGGTGGTGGGCCCGCACGTGAAAATCGGTGCGGGCACCACGGTAGGGCCGCACTGCGTCATCCAGGGCCACACCACCATTGGCCGTGACAACCGCATCTTCCAGTTCAATTCCCTCGGGGCCGACCCGCAGGACAAAAAATTCGCGGGCGAGCCTACCGAACTGGTAATCGGTGACCGCAACACCATCCGCGAGTTCTGCACCTTCAACCTGGGTACGGTGCAGGACGTGGGCGTGACGCGCCTGGGCAATGACAACTGGATCATGGCCTACGTGCACATCGCGCACGACTGCCAACTGGGCGACCAGATCACCATGGCCAACAATGCAACCCTGGCTGGCCATGTCCAAGTGGGCGATTGGGCGACCATCGGCGGCCTGACTGGCGTGCTGCAGCGTATGCGCATCGGTGCACACACCATGGTTGGCTTTGCCAGCCACATCGGCAAAGACGTACCGCCTTTCATGGTGGTGGATGGCAACCCGCTGGCGGTGCGTGCGGTCAACCTGGTGGGGCTGAAGAGGCGCGATTTTTCCGATGCGCGCCTCAAAGCCATCCGCGAAATGCACAAGCTGCTCTACCGCCAGGGCAAGACCTTGGACGAAGCCCGTACCGCCATCCAGGCATTGGATGCGCCCGAAGCGGCGGCCGATATTGCCTTGATGGACGACTTCCTTGCCACCTCCGTCAGCGGCATAGCCCGTTGATGTCGGCTCCGCGCGTCGCCATGGTGGCCGGAGAGGCTTCCGGCGACTTGCTCGCAGGCCTGGTGCTGGATGGCCTGCATGCCCGCTGGCCCGACCTACAGGCCAGCGGCATTGGCGGCCCGCAGATGGCCCGTCGCGGCTTCCAGGCGCACTGGCCCAGCGAGCGGCTGGCGGTGCATGGCTACAACATGGACGTGTTTCGCCGTCTTTGGGAGCTGTTGGGCATCCGCAAACAACTGCGCGAACGGCTGCTGCGCGAACGGCCCAGCGTGTTCATCGGTGTGGACGCGCCCGACTTCAACCTGGGGCTGGAAGCGGCGCTGAAAGCGCAGGGCGTGCCAACCGTGCACTTCGTCTGCCCGTCCATCTGGGCCTGGCGCGCCAACCGGGTGGAAAAAATCCGCCGTGCCGCCGACCACGTGCTGTGCATCTTTCCGTTCGAGCCCGATCTGCTGGTCCAGCACGGCATTGCCGCCACCTACGTAGGCCATCCGCTGGCCAATGTGATTCCCCTGCAGCCCGACCGCTCCGCTGCGCGCCAAAAGCTGGGCCTGGCAGCTGACGACACCGTGGTTGCCATCCTGCCCGGCAGCCGGCAGTCTGAAATCAAATACCTGGCTTTGAGGTTTTTTAAGGCTGCAGCGCTTATTCTGCATACGCTACCTGCTATTAAATTTGTAGTACCCGCTGTGCCCACGCTGCGTGCGCAGATCGAAGCCTTGGCGGCGCAAGCGGGCATGGCCGGGCGCATCCAGATCGTCTCCGGCCAGTCGCACACCGTGCTGGCCGCCTGCGACCTGACCCTGATCGCCAGTGGCACGGCCACGCTGGAGGCGGCGCTGTTCAAGCGGCCCATGGTGATTGCCTACAACATGCAGTGGATGTCGTGGAAATTAATGCAGCGCAAGCAGCTCCAGCCCTGGGTGGGCCTACCGAATATTTTGTGCCGCGACTTCGTGGTGCCCGAGCTGCTGCAAGATGCCGCCACGCCCCAGGCCCTGGCCGATGCCTGCCTGCAGTGGCTGGCCCCGGCGGCCTCTGCGAGAATCGCGGCCCTTGAAGCCACATTCACCGCGCTGCACCACAGCCTGCAGCGCGACACCGCCCAGTTAGCTACCGATGCCATCCAAAAAATTATCGCCACCCGTGCAAGCTGAGTTGACCTGGCCCACCCGGGGCCTGGTGGCCGGGGTGGACGAGGCCGGGCGCGGCCCACTGGCCGGGCCGGTGGTGGCCGCCGCCGTGATCCTGGACGCGCGCCAGCCGATTGCGGGCCTGGCCGACTCCAAAAAGCTGACCGCTAAGCGCCGTGCCCAGCTGTATGACGAAATCCTGGCCAAAGCCCTGTGCTGCTCCATCGCCGAGGCCAGCGTGGAAGAAATCGAAAAGCTTAATATCTTGCAAGCCACCATGCTGGCCATGCAACGCGCTGTGCAGGGCCTGCGCCTTAAGCCCGGCCACGTGCTGGTGGACGGCAACCGGGTGCCGGTGCTGGCTATGACCAGCGAGGCCATCGTCCAGGGCGATAACCTGGTACCCGCCATTTCGGCTGCCTCCATCCTGGCCAAGGTGACCCGCGACCGGTGGTGTGCCCAAGTGGATGCCGACTACCCGCAGTATGGCTTTGCCGGGCACAAGGGCTACGGCACGGCGGCGCATCTGGCGGCGCTGCAGGCGCACGGGGCCTGCCCGCTGCACCGCAAAACATTCTCCCCCGTCACCCAGGTGATGGCACGGTTGCCGATGGCGGTGCTGGCATGAGTTCCGACCCCATCACCCACATCCAGTCGCGCGACAACCCGCTGCTCAAAGAGCTGCGCCGCCTGTCGCAAGACAGTACCGCCTACCGCAAACAGGGCCGGGTGTGGCTGGAAGGCGACCACCTGTGCCGCGCCGCACTGGCCCGGAGTTGGAAGCCTGCATTGGCGATTTTTTCAGAGTCTTTTTGGCCTCTAGCGCAGGTGCAATATGCGCAGGTTGCTACTAAAACTATAGTATTGGCCGATACGCTGTTTGCCGACCTCAGCAGCCTGGAGTCGCCGGCGCAGATGGGCTTTGTGGTGGATTTGCCCAGCTCGGCTGCGCTGGATCCGGCGGCGGCCAGCGTCATTCTCGACCGGGTGCAGGACGCGGGCAATGTCGGCTCCATTCTGCGCAGCGCCGGGGCTTTTGGCTTTAAGCAGATCATCGCCCTCAAAGGCACGGCGGCACTGTGGAGCCCGAAAGTGCTGCGCGCGGGCATGGGCGCGCATTTCGGCCTGCGCCTGGTCGAAGGCGTGGAGCCTGAGGCGTTGGATACCCTGACCGTGCCGCTGGTCGTCACCAGCTCCCACCAGGGTGCGCTGCTGCAAGACCAGACGCTGCCATTTCCCTGCGCCTGGGCCATGGGCCACGAAGGGCAGGGCGTGGGCCCGGCCCTGCTGGCGCGCGCCAAAGTGTCGGTGCGCATTGGCCAGCCGGGCGGGGAGGAGTCGCTGAACGTGGCCGCAGCGGCGGCGATTTGCCTGCACGCATCCTCTGTGGGGCGCTAGGGGGCGCATCGAAGGTTCAGGGTTTGCCCGTGGTTTGGGCCAGGATCTGCAACAGTGCTCGGCTATAATCGTGGGCTTTCCCGCATCCCCGTACGCCTAGCGCCTGCCCCGCATTCCCATCCAAAGCATTTGCAAGAGTTTTCTCTTGGTCAGCGTGGGCGTACCCGTAACTATTTCGGAGAACCCAGTGCTTTTGTCTCTCAAGGGAACCTTCCCATCCGCCATCTTGGCGCTCGCAGACGGCACGGTCTTTGTTGGCAACTCCATTGGAGCCCCCGGCTCCACCGTGGGCGAGGTGGTGTTCAACACCGCCATGACCGGCTACCAGGAAATCCTCACCGACCCCAGCTACTGCCAGCAGATCGTCACCCTGACGTACCCGCACATCGGCAATACCGGCATCAATGTGGAAGACGTGGAAGCCGCCCGCGTCCATGCGGCCGGTTTGGTCATCAAAGACCTGCCGCTGGTCGCCTCCAACTTCCGCAGCCACCTGACCTTGTCGGACTACCTGGTCCAGCAAAACACGGTCGCCATCGGCAACCTCGACACCCGCAAGCTGACCCGCCACTTGCGCACCCATGGTGCGCAAAACGGCTGCATTCTGGCGCTGCCCGCAGGCGAGGGCATCTCGACCGAGCGCGTGGCCCAGGCTGTGGCTGCCGCCCAAGCGGCCCCCAGCATGGCGGGCCTGGACCTGGCCAAGGTGGTGTCGGTCCAGAAGCCCTACGTCTGGACCCAGACCGAATGGAATCTGGTCGGCGGCTACGGCAACCAGGACGCGCCGCGCTTCCATGTGGTGGCGTACGACTTTGGGGTCAAGTTCAACATCCTGCGCATGCTGGCCAGCCGTGGCTGCAAGGTCACCGTGGTGCCCGCGCAAACCAGCGCCGCCGAGGTGCTGGCGCTCCAACCTGACGGCGTGTTCCTGTCCAACGGCCCCGGCGATCCAGAGCCCTGCGACTACGCGATTGCCGCTGCTGCAGCGCTGATCGAATCCGGCATCCCCACCTTCGGCATTTGTCTGGGCCACCAGATCATGGCCCTGGCCAGCGGTGCCAAGACCTTCAAGATGAAGTTCGGCCACCACGGTGCCAACCACCCGGTGAAGGACCTGGACAACGACCGCGTCAGCATCACTAGCCAGAACCACGGTTTTGCGGTAGACGCGGCCACGCTGCCCGCCAACCTGCGCGCCACCCATATCAGCCTGTTCGACGGCACGCTGCAAGGCCTGGCCCGGACCGACAAGCCCGCGTTCTGCTTCCAGGGCCACCCCGAGGCCTCGCCCGGCCCGCACGACATCAGCTACCTGTTTGACCGCTTCATCGTGCTGATGGAGAAAAACTAATGCCTAAACGCCTAGACCTTCAATCCATCCTCATCATTGGCGCAGGCCCGATCATCATCGGCCAGGCCTGTGAGTTCGACTACTCCGGCGTGCAGGCCTGCAAGGCGCTGCGCGAGGAGGGCTACCGTGTCATTTTGATCAACAGCAACCCCGCCACGATCATGACCGACCCAGCCACGGCCGATGTCACCTACATCGAGCCCATCACCTGGCAGACGGTCGAGAAAATCATCGCCAAAGAGCGCCCCGATGCGATCCTGCCCACCATGGGCGGCCAGACTGCGCTGAACTGCGCGCTGGACCTGTGGCACAACGGCGTGCTGGCCAAGTACACCGGTGCGGCTACCGGCAAGCCGGTAGAGCTCATCGGTGCCAAGCCCGAAGCCATCGACAAGGCCGAAGACCGCTTGAAGTTCAAGGACGCGATGACCAAGATCGGCCTGGGCTCGGCCCGGTCCGGCATCGCGCACAGCATGGAAGAAGCCTGGACGGTGCAGAAGACCCTGGGCTTCCCCACCGTCATCCGCCCCAGCTTTACCCTGGGCGGCACCGGCGGCGGCATTGCCTACAACTCGGAAGAGTTCGAAACCATCTGCAAGCGCGGCTTGGAGGCCTCGCCCACCAACGAGCTACTGATCGAGGAGTCCCTGCTGGGCTGGAAAGAGTACGAGATGGAAGTGGTGCGCGACACCGCCGACAACTGCATCATCGTCTGCTCGATCGAAAATCTGGACCCGATGGGCGTGCACACCGGCGATTCGATCACCGTCGCCCCTGCCCAAACCCTGACCGACAAGGAATACCAGCTGCTGCGCAACGCCAGCCTGGCAGTCTTGCGCGAAATCGGCGTGGATACCGGCGGCTCGAACGTGCAGTTCTCCATCAACCCGGAAGATGGCCGGATGGTGGTGATCGAGATGAATCCGCGTGTGTCGCGGTCATCTGCTTTGGCATCAAAAGCGACAGGTTTCCCGATCGCCAAGGTTGCGGCCAAACTGGCCGTGGGCTACACGCTGGACGAGCTGCGCAACGAGATCACCAACGGTGCCACCCCGGCCAGCTTCGAGCCCAGCATCGACTACGTGGTCACCAAAATTCCGCGTTTTGCGTTCGAAAAATTTCCCACCGCCGATGCGCGTCTCACGACGCAGATGAAGTCGGTCGGCGAAGTCATGGCCATGGGCCGCACCTTCCAGGAATCGTTCCAGAAAGCCCTGCGCGGCCTGGAAGTGGGCGTGGACGGCATGAACGAGAAGACCCAGGACCGCGAAGTGCTGGAAAAAGAGCTGGGCGAGCCCGGCCCCGAGCGCATCTGGTACGTGGGCGACGCATTTGCCGCCGGTTGGACGGTGGACGAAGTGTTTGCCCTGACCAAGATCGACCCCTGGTTCCTGGTGCAGATCGAGCAGATCGTGAAGATCGAGCTGGAGCTGGAAACCAAGAGCTTGGCAGACATCGACGCGGCCACCCTGCGCGCCCTGAAGCAAAAAGGCTTCTCCGACCGCCGCCTGGCCAAGCAGCTCAAAACCACCGACACTGCCATCCGCGAACGCCGCCGTGCCCTGGGCGTGCGCCCGGTCTACAAGCGTGTGGACACCTGCGCCGCCGAATTTGCCACCGACACCGCCTACCTGTACTCCACCTACGAAGCCGAAGGTGGCGAGTGCGAAGCTGCTCCTACTGACAAGAAGAAGATCATGGTGCTGGGCGGCGGGCCTAACCGCATCGGCCAGGGCATCGAGTTTGACTATTGCTGTGTGCACGCCGCGCTGGCTATGCGCGAAGACGGGTTTGAAACCATCATGGTCAACTGCAACCCCGAAACCGTGTCCACCGACTACGACACCAGCGACCGCCTGTACTTTGAGCCGCTGACGCTGGAAGACGTGCTGGAAATCGTCGACAAGGAAAAGCCTTTTGGCGTGATCGTGCAGTACGGCGGGCAAACCCCGTTGAAGCTGGCGCTGGACCTGGAAGCCAACGGCGTGCCCATCATCGGCACCAGCCCCGACATGATCGACGCAGCCGAAGACCGTGAGCGCTTCCAGAAGCTGCTGCACGAGCTCGGCCTGCGCCAGCCGCCCAACGCCACGGCCCGTACCGAGCCCGAAGCGCTGGAAAAGGCCGCCGCCCTGGGTTACCCCCTGGTGGTGCGCCCCAGCTATGTGCTGGGTGGCCGGGCGATGGAAATCGTGCACGAGCAGCGCGACCTGGAACGCTACATGCGCGAGGCCGTCAAGGTCAGCCACGACTCGCCGGTGCTGCTGGACCGCTTCTTGAACGATGCAATTGAATGCGATGTAGACGCGATTTGCGACGGCCAGCGCGTGTTCATCGGTGGTGTGATGGAGCACATCGAGCAAGCCGGTGTGCACAGCGGTGACTCGGCCTGCTCGCTGCCGCCATATTACCTGTCGGCTGCCACGGTTTCTGAGATCAAACGCCAGACCACGGCTATGGCGCATGCCTTGAAGGTGGTCGGCCTGATGAACGTCCAGTTCGCTATCCAGAATGTGGACGGCAAGGATGTGATCTACGTGCTGGAAGTGAACCCGCGTGCATCCCGTACCGTGCCCTTCGTCAGCAAGGCCACAGGCGTCCAGCTGGCCAAGGTGGCTGCGCGCTGCATGGTCGGCCAGTCGCTGGACGCACAGGGTATCTTCAAGGAAGTGACCCCGCCGTATTTCAGCGTCAAGGAAGCCGTGTTCCCGTTCGTCAAGTTCCCCGGCGTAGACACCATCCTCGGTCCCGAAATGAAGTCCACCGGCGAAGTGATGGGCGTGGGCAAGACCTTTGGCGAAGCCTTTGTGAAGTCGCAAATCGGCGCGGGCACCAAGCTGCCGCGCTCGGGCAAAGCCTTTGTGTCGGTGAAAAACAACGACAAGGCGCGTGCCGTGGAAGTGGCGCGTGGCTTGGCTGCGCTGGGCTTTGATTTGATCGCTACTAAGGGCACCTCGGCGGCTCTCCAGGCCGCGGGCATTGCCTGCACCACGGTCAACAAGGTCACCGAAGGTCGGCCGAACATTGTGGACATGATCAAGAACAACGAGATTGCTTTGGTCATCAACACCGTGGAAGAGCGCCGCAACGCGATTGCCGATTCGCGCCACATCCGTACCTCGGCTTTATTGGCCCGCGTTACCACCTTCACCACCATTTTTGGTGCCGAAGCGGCGGTGGAAGGCATGCAGTACCTGGACGACCTCGGGGTCATCTCGGTACAGGAAATGCATGCGCAGTTGTTGGCTTAAGCCGTATTTGGAGTTGTAACCATGTCTACCCTACCTATTACCAAACGCGGCGCGGAATCCCTCAAAGCCGAATTGCACAAGCTCAAGACGGTGGAACGCCCCTGGGTGATCAACGCCATCTCTGAAGCCCGCGCCCAGGGTGATTTGAGCGAAAACGCCGAATATGAAGCCGCCAAAGACCGCCAGGGTTTCATTGAAGGCCGCATCCAGGAGGTCGAAGGCAAGTTGTCGGTGGCCCAGATCATTGACCCCGCCAGCCTGGATGCCGGTGGCCGTGTGGTGTTCGGTGCCACGGTCGATCTCGAAGACGAAGACAGCGGCCAGGCCGTGCAGTACCAGATCGTGGGTGAAGACGAGGCCGACCTCAAGCTGGGCCGCGTCAACGTCTCCAGCCCGATTGCCCGCGCCCTGATTGGCAAGGAAGTGGGCGATACCGCTGAGGTGAACGCGCCCGGTGGTATCAAGCGGTATGAAGTCATGGCCGTCAGCTACATCTGATCGCGATGCACGAACGCCTGCCCGTGCTCTTGGCAGCCCTCTGGTGGGGCAGCCTGAGTACGCTGGGGTTCATGGTGGTGCCGATGCTGTTTGCGGTGCTGCCCACCCCGGCCATGGCCGGTGGCATGGCCGCCAAGCTGTTCACGGCGCAGACATGGCTGTCGATGGCCTGCACCCTGGTCTTGCTGTTGTTTTTTAGGTCAAAAAAGGGCCTAGCACAGATGGAATCTACGCATGCAGCTACTATTTTTGTAGCATTTGGGTTTTTGGCGGCGGTACTGGTGGAATTTGCCATCTCACCGCACATCGTGGCGCGGGAGAATTTGAAGCTGTGGCACGGCCTGGGCAGTGCCTTGTACCTGCTGCAATGGCTGGCAGCGGGCGCGACACTGTGGAAAGTGTCGGCCCAACGCGCTTAGATCGGCGCTAGATCAGGTCTGGCTGCGCTTTTTCAGGCTGGTTTTGGGCTTCGGCTTGGCCCGTTTTACCGTGCCGCCTGCGGTCAGGCGCTGGTTGCCCAGCACGCGCAGTGTTTTCACTTCGGGGCGTTGGCCACCACGGGTGCTGTGTTTGAGCACCTTGAAATCGCGTGGACCGGCCATGCGGTCTTCGTCCACCCGGCGCTCCTTGATGATTTCGGGTTGTGGGCGCCACAGTACCAGCAGTTTGCCGATGTGCTGGATGGGGGCCGCGCCGAGCTCATTGGCCAGGGTCAGGAACATGGCTTCTCGGGCGACACGGTCGTCCGAGAAAACGCGGACCTTGATCAGGCCGTGGGAGTTCAACGCGAGGTTGATTTCTTTGGTGACAGCGGGGGTCAGGCCGTCGCTGCCCACCATCACCACAGGGTTTAAATGGTGGGCTTCGGCGCGGTGCACCTTGCGCTGGGCAGGGGTAAGTTGTATTTGAGACATGTGCGTATTATCAAGGCCAAGATGAAAGTTAAAACTTTAAGCTGGTCTTAACTTCATCGAATACGCGTTTTGTGAACGTATTGGGTGGCGCTGTTTCTAGTGCAGCGATAACTATCCAGTCTTTTACGTTTTCCCCCAGCTTTTCAGCAAGTGCTCCAGCAAGTACCGGGCTTAGGTGCTTGTTTCGGCGTGCCACGCTGAACGCTGTGCGGTTTACCCCTAATTCTCTACACCATTCCGCGTCTCGCTTTCCTAGACTTTCGGCCCTTTCGAGTAGGTCCATGGTGGTTTGCATGATCGTCCTTTGTTGTAGATTCTTAATCATATAGAAATATTTGTTGTAAAAACTACAACAAATATGCTAGCCTTGGAACTGTTGTAGATCGTACAACGTTGTAGGAGCTAGTTATGCAGTCAACCCTTGCGGAAAATGTGGTCGTACCCCTGTCGCATGACACCGTCGTCCAACTCATCGAAAAAATTTGCACCTGTCAAGGCCCCGGTGACGTGGAAAAACTCGTTGTCGCCTACGGTCTCAATACTGCGGTAAATCACGCCCGCACGATTCCTGATACCGATACGCATAGTTTTTCCGCGGTTGCTTTTGATGGGCTTACTGATCAGCTCAAGGATTTGTCCATCGTCCTCGCGAAGTTCCGTCCCGGCTATATGGACCGTTTGCATGTTGGTTTCTCCGAAGGTGAAAAGTCGATTTTCAAATATTTTCGTCTTTATCACCGCAAGGTCGTTGAAGCTATAGCTGTCTGATTCCACTCCTGACCCTCGCGTGTCGGGGGTCATGAGTGCAATCCCGCACTATCAGGAAAAAATCATGATCAAAGTCTCGGTAACGTCAACCGAAGTCCGCAACCAAAGCGGCAACGCCAAAGCAAGCGGCAAGCCCTATTCTCTCAATTTCCAAACCGTTTGGCTGCACCTTTCGGACAAGAACGGCACCGCCAACCCCTACCCA